>SXPW01000139.1 GCA_005793785.1 Actinomycetota bacterium
CCATCGCCTCCTCACCAGGCACCCCAACCCGCAGCGGCTACACCTTCAACGGCTGGTTCACCACATCAACAGGTGGCAGCGCCATCACCTTCCCCTACACCCACGGTCAAACCGCCAACTTCACCCTCTACGCCCAATGGAGTGAAGTTGGACCAACATGTGCAAATGGCGGAGCCTGTGTTGTTGGTGACACTGGGCCCGGAGGTGGAATCGTATTTTATGTACACGCCAGCGGCACCTTCGCGTGTGGTCCCACGATGACATCTGCATGTAAATACCTAGAGGCAGCTCCAACGACTGGAACCAATGCGTGGGTGGATCAAAATTACCTGTGGTCAGGCAACACAACTGATTTGATCGGCGCTAGCGCGAGTGGTGAAGCTATCGGAACTGGATACTCGAATACTTTGGCGATAGTTGGACAATCGAATGGCGGAAACACCAGTGGTCGCGCAGCAATGGCAACTCGCACGTACAGAGGCCCGAATGGTTTGTCGGATTGGTTCCTCCCATCAAAACTTGAGGTTTATCAACTTCACCTCAACAAAGATTTAGTCAGCTTAAGTAACACATTTGATGACTTCTGGAGTTCAACAGAGTTAGATTCTACTTTGGCATGGATTACATGGAACCATGGCGATGGAAGCTTTTGGGCTAACGACAAAAACTCACTCAACGCAGTGCGTCCAATCCGTGCTTTCGGGCCAAGTTGTGCAAACGGCGGCACTTGCGTAGTCGGAGACACGGGCCCTGGTGGCGGCATCGTGTTTTATGTGCATGACGACGCCGACGACCTCTTTACCTCAACCGGTTCTGACTGCAACACAGCATGTAAGTACCTGGAGGCTGCGCCGTACAGCGGCCAAGTTTCACGCACATGGTCAACTGGAGCAAATCAGTCTCTCGCGGTATCTGGTGCTGACGCAACGGGAATTGGCAACGGCTTCCAAAACACTGTTGACATTGTCAATCAATCTGGAAACAACTCGGATACCTCGGCTGCAGTATATGCAAACTCATATTCAAACAATGGAAAGAACGATTGGTATCTACCTTCGCATGACGAACTCAACCAAATGTGCCGCTGGGTGAGAAACCAGGCAGCTTCCAATGACGTCTGCACTAATGCTGGAAATGCCAACACCGGGCCTGGCGCCAGCGGATTCACAGGTGAATACTGGTCATCTACGGAGAACGACTCTTTACACGCTTACATGCAGACTATGGATTACGCAGACAGATATGGAGAAGTAAAGTTCGGGGCCAGGATGGTCCGTCCAATTCGGGCCTTCGGCTGAAGCAACCAAAATTATTCACAGTGAGTTAAGCACTAATCTCTCAACGATGGCAGTAAATAAAAAACCTGGGCCTGCACTCGGCACGACATACGACAGCGCGGATGTAACCAAGCTCAAGCTCATCAACGCCACCATCAAGTTGTTGCGCAAGGGCAGACCCGTTTCGCAACTCACCGCCCTAGACATAACCAAGTGCGCAAAAGTCGACAAGATGTACGTCCGACGCTTCTTCGGAGATCGTGACCGCCTCTTTCTGGAGACAATTCTCCACATAGCCACTTCACGTCCATCGCTCATTGGCGCCGCACTCTTCAACTCTGGCCAATCCGGGAGTGTGGATCCCGACGTCGTCTTGGCCTTCACTCTCTTTACCCACCTGGCAAGAAATCCCGAATTTGAGCCACAGTTACTCGGACTAGCGGAGGCGGTACTCAATTCATATCAGCATCAGATCGAGAAGGAGTTTGGGTTGTCGGGCGAGTTGGCTACCCGACAGGCGGTGCTCGGCTTGATGGCACTCATTGGATTTCTTACTACCGGCCACTTGCTACCCGTGGATCAACGTGACATCGCAAAGTGGTTGGAATCACGTCGAGATGTGCTGAGAATTCTTGCCCAACAGCACCGCCAATAATCTTGTTGGCGGCGCCGAGCACACACTTCGGCAAACGTCAACACTTTTGGTGAATTGACAACTTCGGCCGTAGCGAGCGCTGCATCAGTTGTCGTCTCGCTACTTGACTAGCAGCGAAAAACGGTTATGAACGGTGATAGTTCGGGGATTCGTGCGTGATCGTCACGTCGTGTGGGTGACTCTCCTCGCGACCGGCCGTGGTCACCCGCATGAACCTCGCACGGCGAGTCAACTCCGGAAGAGTTGCCGCACCGACGTAGCCCATGCCGGAACGAAGTCCACCGACGAGCTGGTACACCACGTCGGCAAGGGAGCCCGCATACGCAACTCGACCCTCGATACCTTCGGGAACCAATTTGTTGCGACCACCACTGCCCTGGGCTGAGCCGTAGCGATCAGCCCCCAACCCGGTCATGGCACCAAGTGAGCCCATGCCGCGGTAGCTCTTGTAGCGACGACCTTCGAAGAGTTCCACATCGCCGGGTGCTTCGTCGGTACCAGCGAACAAACTGCCGAGCATCACGACGCTGGCACCCGCCGCCAACGCCTTGACCAGGTCTCCGGAATAGGTGACGCCACCATCGGCGATGGTGGGAATCCCGAGTTGTTTGGCGCGCTGCGACGCAAACCAAATCGCCGATAGTTGCGGCATTCCGGCCCCGGCAATGACACGTGTCGTACAGATCGAACCGGCACCAACTCCGATTTTCACGGCGTCCGCTCCAGCACCGTGCAAGGTTTCGACGCCACCCTCGTCGACCACGTTGCCGGCCACTACCGCAAGTTCGGGCCAGTTCGCCTTCACGCGCTCGATGGCTTTTACGACGCCCATCGAGTTGCCGTGCGCTGTGTCGATCACCACCGCATCCACCCCGACTCGCGCGAGTGACTCGACGCGCGTCTCCAAATCTTCACCGACACCGACTGCCGCAGCAACTCGAAGTCGACCAGCCGAGTCGCGCGTGGCGTTCGGAAACTCCTGACGCTTCATGATGTCCTTCACGGTGATGAGGCCACGCAGCCGCCCCTTTGCATCGACGAGCGGAAGCTTCTCGATGCGGTGCTGCTGCAACAACTTCTTGGCCTGCTCAAGAGTCGTGCCTTCGGGTGCGGTCACGAGACCCTCGCTCGTCATGAAGTCGCCGACTGGTCGCTTGTAGTCGTCGGGTGCGCAAAAGCGCACGTCACGGTTGGTGAGGATTCCAACCAACACGCCTTCGCGGTCGGTGATCGGCACGCCAGAAATCTTGAAGCGGTTCATCAAATGCTCGGCGTCGTCGAGCGTGGCGGTCGCCAGCAACGTGACCGGGTCGGAGATCATGCCCGACTGCGAGCGCTTCACCTTCTGCACTTCTGCCGCTTGGTCTTCCACGGTGAGATTGCGATGCACCACGCCAAGACCTCCGCAACGCGCCATGGCGATCGCGAGGCGCGCCTCGGTCACGCGGTCCATCGCGGCCGACACGAGCGGCACGCTGAGCGCGATGTCGCGCGCGAACGTTGTGGCCGTGTCAACTTGGTCGGGCAGCACATCGCTGAAGCCAGGCACCAGCACCACGTCGTCGAACGTGAGGCCCTCGAATCGGTCGAAAAACTCTTGACTGTGGCTCATCGACACTCGGACTCACGCTCGGTAGTCAACGGCATGTGCTGACAATAGTGCCGAGCAGGAACCGCGCGGCCGATTATTGACGAAAAGTCAGTGCCGAAAGTGACGAACACCCGTGAACATCATGACGATGTCATGTTCGTTGGCGGCGGCAATCGACTCCTCGTCCCGCACACTGCCGCCTGGTTGCACGATCAACGAAACTCCGGCAGCGGCCAGCACATCCGGACCATCACGAAATGGGAAGAAGGCGTCACTAGCAGCAACCGAACCATTGGCACGTTCTCCAGCCCTGGCGCAGGCGATTCGCGCAGCATCCACTCGGTTTTGTTGCCCTGCCCCGATTCCAACTGCTCTGCCGTCGCGGGCCAGCACGATTGCATTCGAGCTGGTCGCAGCACACGTCACCCATGCCACCACTGCGTCTCGCATCTGCGCGGCGGTCGGCTGCACGGTGCCGGCGACCTCCCACGCTGACGTGTCGTCGGACGGCGCGTCGTGATCCTGCAGGAGCACTGCTCCGTCAACAGCGCGCAGCGAGCGACCATCGCGGAACGGCGCCGGGGCGCGCAATACCCGCAGATTCATCTTGGTCAACAGCACCTCGAGCGCACCGGGTTCGAAGGAAGGAGCAATCACGACTTCGGTGAACACGTTCACCAGAGCCTCGGCCGCCGCCTTGGTCATGGAGCGATTCAAGGCGACGATTCCGCCGAACGCGCTGAGCGGGTCGCACTCGTGCGCGCGAACGTAAGCCGTCGTGATGTCGTCGGCCACGGCGAGCCCGCAGGGGTTCGCATGCTTGATGACTGCCGCGGCAGGATCATTGAAGCGGTGAACGAGCGACCATGCAGCGTCGGCGTCGAACACGTTGAGATATGACATTTCTTTTCCGCCGAGTTGCTCGCTCTGGCTCCACCAACTTCGCTCGCCGACCACGTGATAGCGCGCGCCGCGTTGGTGCGGGTTCTCGCCGTAGCGCAGAGTCGCCTCGCGCTCAAGCCGCAGGGTGATCGTTTCCGGCAGTGCAGTCTGCTCCGGCTGCTCAGTCGCTCGTTCGGCAAACCACGCCGCAACTTGCGTGTCGTACGCGGCAGTCACTGCGAACGCGCGCGCCGCAAATTTCCGACGCATCTCTGCCCTGACTGCTCCGTGCTGGCGCAACTCGTCGAGCACTTCGGCATACTGCGAACGGTCGGTCACTACGGCGACGCGTGCATGATTCTTTGCCGCGCCGCGCACGAGCGAAGGTCCGCCGATGTCAATCAATTCGATGCTCGGCCTGCTCACGAACGGATACAGACTCACCGCCACGAGGTCGATTGGCTCGATGTCGTGACGTGCGAGGTCGTCGAGATGCGCAGCGTCGCTCGTGTCGGCGAGGATGCCGCCGTGCACCGCTGGATGAAGCGTGACCACTCGGTGCCCGAGAATCGCCGGGTATCCCGTCAGCGTGGCGATGTCGATGACGGGAAGACCTGAGTCACCGAGGGTTTTTGCGGTGCCGCCACTCGCGAGCAGTTCCCATCCCGCGTCGTGCAGTGCGCGCGCAAACTCGACCACTCCCGTCTTGTCGTAGACACTTAGCAGGGCACGTGGCACGCGCCGATTCTGACACATCTCCTACGCCGAACTTACCGAAGCTTCGTCCGCTTCGGAGCAGTCAACCAACCGTACTCGATCAGAACCTCATGTGATGAGTCGTTTGGTCATCGTTCGGATGCTGAGAGTTCCGGTGATGACCGCAAACATCCCGAGCGCCAAAACGTTCCACATCGACGACCACGACAAGGTGCCGAAGCACGAGTCACGAACCAGCTCGATGCAGTGATACACGGGGTTCACGTTGCTCACCGTGCCGAACCAGTCGGGCAGCCCGGAGATTGGGAAGTACGTTCCCGAGACGAAGAGCAACGGGGTGAGCAGCGCCGACTGAAAGTACGAGAAAGAATCGATCACCTTGACCACGCCAGAGATGTACTGACCGAGGAAGGTGAGTCCCAATGCCGAGATGAAACAGGTGAACGGAACGAGCAACATCGACCATCGTGGCGACAGTCCGAAGGGAATCGTTGCGAGCATCGGTACGGATCCATACACGGCGGTCCTTGCAGAGATCCAAGTCGCCTCTCCCACCATCAACTCTGCTGTCGTGGTTGGAGTCGAGAGGATTCCGTCGTACACCTTCTGGAATACACGGGCGATGAACGTGTTGTACATTCCTGGAAACACCGAACTGAACAACACCGCCGTCGCAACTGCCCCGGTACCGACGAACACGACGTACTTCATGCCGTCTATTTCGTCTACGAAAGCACCGACGCCGAGACCGATTGCAAACAGAAAGACGAGCGGTTCGAGGATTGCCGTGAACGTAACCCCCGGCCAATAGCGCTTGAAAATGATGAGTTCGCGGGTCCAGATGGCCGGAAGCGAACGGAAATCGAACCTAGCCATCGAGGGCCTCACCGGTGAGCAGTACGAAAACGTCCTCGAGATTGGTGGGTCGACGTGAATGTCGACCCAACGACGCAAGCAGTTCCGACGACACCTTCTCGACCCCCAACACCGAGATGCTCAGCCCGGCACGGCGAGACTTCAAACCGGCATTCGCCGCCTTTGCGGCGATCTCGTCGAGCACGTCGGTGGGGCCGAAGTACTCGACGGCCTCCAGTCCAGCATGTCGTTCGCGAAGTTCCTGCGGAGTTCCACGGGCGATGATTCGACCGTGATTGACGATGGCGATGTCGTCCGCGAGGCGTTCAGCCTCCTCGATGTAGTGGGTGCTCATCACGACGGTGACACCACTTCTACGAACTCGATCGATCATCAACCACAGGTCACTTCTGACTTGAGGGTCGAGTCCTACGGTCGGTTCGTCGAGCAGGACCAACTTCGGTGAATTGATGAACGCCCGACCGAGGAGCAACCGCCTCCGCATGCCGCCCGACAGGTTCGTGACTCGCTCGTGTGAACGGTCGGCGAGTTGCGCGGTCTCGAGCGCGTCGGCAACCACTTGCTTGCGACGCGAGCGCGGCACTCGACAAAGGGCCGCCCAAAGGGCGAGGTTCTCGCGTGCGGTCTGCTGGTCGTCCATGTTGTCCTGCTGTGGACACACCCCGAGAATCGAGCGGGCTTGGCGGCTCTGCGAAGTGACGTCGAAATTCATCACGGAGATCGAGCCCCCGTTCAGTCCCGTCTGGCCGGTGATCATTCGCATGAGCGTGGTCTTGCCAGCGCCGTTCGGTCCCAACAGACCCAGACAGGTGCCCACTTGCACGTCCAATGTCAAACCATCCACCGCGGTGAAGTCACCGAAACGTTTCGTCACGTTTCGAATCGCCAGCGCTGGGTCGTGAACCACCCGCTCAGGCTAGGTTCGGAGCATGAAAATTGGTGTCCAACTCCATCCACAAGCGACCACCGTGAAGGCCATGCGGGACGCATGGAAGCGCGCCGATGATCTCGGTGTCGACAGCCTCTGGACTTGGGACCACTTCTATCCGTTGTACGGCGAACCGAACGCCGAGCATTTCGAGTGCTACACATTGCTCGCCGCGATGGCAGCCGATACCAAACACGCCACCATCGGTGCACTCGTTACGTGCTACTCGTATAGGAATGCGCAGCTTCTCGCCGACATGGCGCGCACAATCGACCACATCAGCAACGGAAGATTCATTCTGGGAATCGGATCTGGTTGGTTCGAGCGCGACTACACCGAGTACGGATACGAGTTTGGTACCGCGCCAGGTCGACTCAAGATTCTTGAAGCGGGACTCCCGGTCATCAAGGAACGAATGAGCAAACTCAATCCCGGACCGGTGAACGGCAAGATTCCGTTGATGATTGGCGGGAGCGGTGAGAAGGTGACACTGCGCCTCGTGGCCCAGCATGCCGACCAACTCAACACGTTTGGTCCACCCGACAACTTCAAGAAGAAGAACGACATCCTCAACGAATGGTGTGCGAAGGTTGGACGAAATCCCAAGGACATCGAGCGCACCGTTGCCGTGCGTCCAGAAGAATTGGAGAAGGTCGACGAGTACGCAGCGGCGGGCGCCGACCACATGATCGTGATGCTCGGCAATCCCTTTGACATGAGTGCAGTGGAGAAGTTCGTAGCCTCAAATAGGTGATCGAGGTACTCCAACGGTCGGCATTCATCCGACTGCAAGTTGCCAACGTAGCGTCCGGAGTCGCCAACGGTGTCGTGATGATCACCGTGCCGTGGCTGGTGCTCGAACGAACCGACTCACCGGCCCGTGCCGGACTCCTCGCAGCACTCGTGAGTTTGCCGGGGATCGTCGTCTCGCCCGTCGTCGGCGGCCTCATCGATCGAGTCGGTCGGCGCGCGGTCTCGGCGCTCTCCGATGTTCTGTCGTGTCTGTCGGTACTGCTCTTCGTCATCGGTGAGGCGGTGTCGGAGCTCTCTTACGTGTGGATCGCGCTCATTGCATTGCTCGGCGCGGTATTCGACCCTGCCGGATACACCTCTCGAAAGTCGTTGATCCCCAACGCAGCCGCATCCGCAGGGATGAGCGTGGACAAGGCCAACGGTCGCCACGAGGGCTGCTTCGCCATCGGCTGGATGCTCGGCCCTGCAATTGGCGCGTGGTGTATCGACTTTGGCGGACCCATACTCGCCTTCGGTGGCACCAGCGTGCTGTTCATGCTCGCCGCATTCGCCGTGCGTTCGATGCGAATTCGCGAACTTCGAGGCGAACACCATTCGAGTGCAGAGCCGTTCTGGGAGGCACTCCGCGGTGGATTTTCAATCATGAAGTCCGACAAGGCTCTTCTGGCGTTCACACTCGGTCTCACTGGGTTGAGTGGCCTCTACATGCCGATCGACACCGTGATCTTTCCGAGTTACTTCAACTCACTGAACGACGCACCCGCACTAGGTGCGGTACTTTCCTCGATTGCCTTGGGAGTCGTCTTCGGTGCCTTTGCGTACGGTCGCCTCGCGACGCGATTTCAAACGTCCACGCTCCTGCGCATCATCATCATTGTCTCTACCTCCGCCCTGTTGCCGATGGGGTTCCTCCCGCGCACGTGGATTTTCGTGCTCCTGGCACTCATCGTGGGGGTCGCTTGGGGGCCATTCAATCCGCTGTGGAACACCGTGGTACAACGACGGGTTCCTCAGGAATCCCAGGGTCGCATCTATGGTTTGCAAATGTCACTGATGTACTCGGCGCCACCAGTCGGACAACTGCTGGTCGGTTGGGGTGTCGAATCGATCGGTTTGCGAGCGACGTTCAGTATCGTGCTCGCACTCTTCGCATTGACCGCAGCGACCATCGTGTCGCTTCGATCACTCAACGACCTGTAACGCCGCTCACGCCGCGGCCCAACACGCATGGGTTCCGCTCGAGATTCGCTCGGGCAGCCGAATGCGAGCGATTGCCCCGTCGCCGAGACACTTGGCGTCGTAGATCACGCAGTGAGACTGGTCGTTAACGACATCCGATGTGAAGGTGATGAGCCACGCATCGTCCTCGTCTTTCGCGTCGGGCTTGCGCGCCACGACGGTCTCGCTGCCGAACACGCCATCACCGAACAACATTGTTTCCTCCCCGCCCGTGACCACATCGTGCTTGATGAGCCCGTCGAAGGTGAACATGCCCTTGGTCGGCACCACGGAATACACGTATCTGTATGGCATGCCAGCGCACTGTTGGTTGATCATCCCGAACTCGGTGATCGTGTCGCTCAGGTAGCCCTCCTGCACCGACCCGGTTTTCAGATTGAGGCGCCACCTGTACGGGCGTGACTTCATGGAGTGCAGGTCGAGAAAGCGGAACATCTTCGCCTCGATCGTGGCATCGGTCGCCACGCGCGGTGACGGGTCGTCCTCGAAGTAGCCGTCGACGACGATTTCGTCACCTTCTTCCCACGCGTTGATCCAATGCAACACGAACGTCGGGCGGCACTCGAACCAGCGAACCTCGGACGACGAACCATAACGCGGGATGATTCCGATGCGCATGGGCATGTCGCGGTGGTAACGAGTGGCATAGATGCCGCGCTCGATGAGGTCGGCATCCCAGAACAACGGACAGTCGTTGAGAATGGAATAGTTCGGCGTGAACGCCATGTCGTGCGGCAACCGTGCGCCGGGCAATTCGACCGGCACGTAGTGCGTGAGCCGTCGATCGGCCGACACCACGCCATAGTGCAGGTACGGCGCGGTCGTCTGGTAGTTGAAGAACAACAACTCGCCGGTGCGCTCGTCCACCTTCGTGTGCGCCGAAACGCCCGCCGCGGGGAACAGGCCGCCCCAGGTTTCCTTGCCGAGGTCGGCGAGCGTGCGTGGATCGAGTCGGTACAAATCGCCGCACTGGTAGAAACTCGACAGCGCCACGCCGGCGTGCACGACGATGTCCGTGCTCGATGCGTCTTTCATGCGACCGCGAGCACACGCACCTTCGCGCAACGACCTACTCGGCGGTTCGGCAAGACCCGCCCACAAGGCACCACCCGCGTCGATCTCCGCGCGCAGGCCGTCGGTCTGAACGAAACGATTGCGATACTCGACTTCACCGTCGCAGAACGACATCATGTGGATCATTCCGTCGCCGTCAAACGGGTGGTAGCGACCGATCGACTCGTGCAACGGATTCTCGGTATTGCGCAGGTACACGCCGTTCAACCCGGTGGGTATTTCGCCTTCGACCGCGAGATTGCGCGCGGTGTGCTCGGTGACCTGCGGTCGCCATGCGCCGCTGCGATACGGATGCGAGTCGCCGGCGGGCAACGTGGATGCGTACGTGCGGTGCATCGTCACGAGACGAGCGTAAACCCTCCGTCAATCACGAGCACCTGCCCGGTCATGTGCGGGTTTCGGACGATGCCGAGTACCGCTTCCGAGCAGTCGCTGGCGTATGCCGAACGCTTCAGCGGCGAGGTCTTCGAAATGAACTCATGCATCGCTCCCCAGTCCTGCGTCCACGGTGTTTGTACGAGACCCGGAGCCACGGCATTGAATCGGATCGGGCCGTACGACTTGGCCAAGAGCAGCGTCATGTGGTTGAGCGTCGCCTTCGTCATGGAGTACGCCATGGAACTGCCGACGGGACGGACGCCCGCGATTGAGGTGATGGTGACCACGTTGCCGTCCTCACTCTTCCTCAAATGAGGTATTGCCGCTTTCGTGAGCCACCACGTCCCATAGACGTTCACCTTGAACGTCTTGTCGAAGATGTCGTCGGTGAGTGCGTCCAAGTCACCGTGCGGCACGAGGGTGGTCCATCCTGCATTGTTCACGAGGATGTCGAGTCGACCGAACGTCTTCAACGTCTCGTCGATGAGATGCTGGCCTTGCGCCTTGTCGCTGATGTCGGCCTGTACGTACGAACCCTTCGTGGCGAGATTCGACGCAACCTTCCGACCCGCCTCCACCGACGATGCCGAATTCACCACGACGTTGGCGCCAAGTTCGGCGAGACGATGGGCGGTGGATTCACCGATACCACTCGAGGAGCCGGTGACGATGGCGACCCTTCCCGAGAGTTCGCTCATGGTGACGACACTAGGCGCGACGTCGCATCTTCGAAATAGCGAAGCGCACCACGAACACCGTCATGAGGCCGATGACGACCCACTGCAGGGTTGCGATGTATGGCTCGACGCGCTCCCATTGGTCCCCGAGGATGGCGCCAGCACCAATGAGGGCAGTGTTCCAGATCGCACTTCCGACGGCCGTATAGACGACGAACGACACCAGTCGCATTCGACGGAAACCGGCGGGAATCGACACGACCGAGCGAATCAGCGGGACGCAGCGACCCAACAACACCGCGGCAACGGCATGACGATCGAACCAAGCCTCTGCACGAACCAAGTCCGCGGGCTTCACTCCGAACCACCGACCGAACCGTCCGATGAACATCGCCAATCGGGCGGGACCGATGAGCGCGGCAACGGCGTACAGCACGAGTGCACCGACCACGGCTCCAAGCGTGGCTGCCACGATCATCACCACAACCGAACCATCGCCACGTTGCGCGACGAAGCCGGCGAACGGCAGAACGATCTCCGAAGGAATCGGCGGGAAGACATTCTCCAAAATGACCAGAAGCGCTACGCCGACGGCACCGAGACGTTCAATGACGTCTTGCACCCACGTAGCGACGTCGTTCAGCACGATGAAGTTCCGCGACCTAGTTGCGCGACAGTTCCTTGCGATTCTTGAATTTCGCCGAGCGATAATCCTTGTTCATCAAGGCAATGACGTCGAGGGAAATCTCCTTCGGACATGCGGCGGAACACTCACCGTGGTTCGTGCACGAACCGAAATGCTCGTCCATCGTGTCGACCATCGCCTCCGCGCGTCGATATCGCTCCGCCTGGCCCTGCGGCAACAGATTCAGGTGCGCGATCTTCGCACCGACGAACAGGTTCGCGGCTCCATTCGGGCAGGCCGCAACGCACGCACCACAACCGATGCAAGCCGCCGAGTCCATCGCCGCGTCGGCCACCGGCTTGGGCACCGGAATGAGATTGGCATCCGGTGCGCCTCCGGTCGGTGAGGTGATGTAGCCACCCGATTCGACGATGCGATCGAAGGCCGAACGGTTAACCATGAGGTCCTTCACGATGGGGAATGCGCCGGCACGCCAAGGCTCGATCACGATGGTGTCGTTGCTCTTGAACGATCGCATGTGCAGTTGACACGTGGTGGTCGCCCGTTGCGGTCCGTGGGCCTGACCGTTGATCATGAGCGAGCAGGTTCCGCAAATGCCCTCGCGACAGTCGTGGTCGAACACCACGGCTTCTTTGCCCTGCGAAATGAGCCGTTCATTGAGTACGTCGAGCATTTCGAGGAACGACGCCTCGTCGGTGATGGACTCGATGACGTGGGTTTCGAATCGACCGACCGCATTCGGTCCGTCTTGACGCCACACCTTCACCGTGAGATTCGAGAGTGTGTGGCTCACTTGTAACTCCTCGTGGCCAATTGCAACGTCTCGAACGACAACTCTTCCGCGTGGCGGGTGGCTTCGTTCGCGTCGCCGGTCCATTCCCATGCTGCGACATGACAGAAGTTCTCGTCGTCGCGCTGAGCCTCGCCTTCATCGGTCTGGTATTCGACCCGGAAGTGTCCGCCCGCGCTTTCCTCACGCGCGAGGGCGTCCTTGCACATGAGCATGCCCAACTGGAAGAAATCGTCGACGCGTCCGGCTTTTTCCAGCGTTTGGTTCATGCCCTCGCCGGTGCCGGTCACTCGTAGGTCCTTCTTGAACTCGTCGTACAGTGCCGGAATCTCGCTGATCGCCTTCTCGAGACCGTTTCGGTCGCGTTCCATTCCGCAGTAGTCCCAGATGATCTTGCCGAGTTCACGGTGGAAGTAGTCGGGTGAGCGAGTCCCCTTCACGTTGATGTAGCCCTCGTAGCGACTGCGGGCCTCGGCTTCGACGCGCTTGAACTCGGGATGATCGACTCCCGGCACACTCTTGTTGAGGAGCGGTGCCAGTCCGTTGCTGATGGTGTACGGCAGCACGAAATATCCGTCGGCGAGTCCCTGCATCAATGCACTAGCGCCGAGTCGGTTGGCACCGAGATCTGAGAAGTTCGCCTCGCCAGCCGCGTACAAACCGGGGATCGTGGTCTGCAACTCGTAATCCACCCACAATCCACCCATCGTGTAGTGCGTGGCTGGGTAGATACGCATCGGCACGTCGTAAGGATTCTCCCCGGCGATTCGTTCGTACATCTCGAACAGGTTTCCGTACCGCTCCTCCACCACGTTGCGACCGAGTCGCGCGATTGCCGCCGAAAAATCGAGATAGACGCCGTTCTTGAGCGGTCCGACTCCCTGCCCCTTGTCCACCAGTCGCTTGGCGGCTCTCGACGAAATGTCACGGGGTGCGAGGTTTCCGTACGACGGGTACAACCGTTCGAGGAAGTAGTCACGCTCCGCCTCGGGAATCTGGTGCGCCGGCCGTGTTTCGTCGGCATTCTTCGGCACCCAGACCCGACCGTCGTTGCGCAGAGATTCGCTCATCAACGTGAGTTTCGACTGGGTTTCATCGGCTTGTGGAATGCACGTGGGGTGAATCTGGGTGTAGCAGGGGTTGGCGAAGTACGCGCCACGGCGATGCGCACGCCAGGCTGCGGTGACGTTGCAGTTCATCGCATTGGTCGAGAGGAAGTACACGTTGCCGTACCCGCCGGTGGCCAACACCACTGCATGAGCCGCGTGACTGGTCACCTGACCGGTGAGCAGGTCGCGAGTGACGATGCCCGCGGCGCGTCCATCGATCACGACGATGTCGACGAGTTCACAACGATTGAAGAGTCGTACGCCTCCCAAACCGATCTGCCGGGAGAGCTGCTGGTACGCGCCGAGCAACAACTGTTGACCCGTCTGACCTCGCGCATAGAACGTGCGGCTCACCTGTGCACCGCCGAAACTGCGATTGTCGAGGAGACCGCCGTATTCGCGTGCAAACGGAACACCTTGCGCAACCATCTGGTCGATGATGTTGACCGACACCTGCGCGAGTCTGTACACGTTCGCCTCGCGTGAACGGAAATCGCCGCCCTTGATGGTGTCGGTGAAGAGTCGCGACACGCTGTCGCCATCACCTTGATAGTTCTTTGCAGCGTTGATGCCACCCTGCGCCGCGATGGAGTGCGCGCGACGCGGTGAGTCGTGGAACGTGAAAGCGTCCACCTGGTAGCCGAGTTCGGCCAGCGTCGCCGCAGCGGAAGCGCCCGCCAAACCGGTACCCACCACGATGACCTTGAACTTGCGCTTGTTGTTGGGATTCACCAACTTGGCGTTGGCCTTGAAGGTGTCCCACTTTTCACTCAACGCGCCGGACGGAACCTTCGAGTTGAGTTTCGCGTTGGTGGTTGGACGATTCTCGAGCATGGTCATGTGATTACCCCGATCAGACGCTGACGATTCCGAAAGTCACTGCTAGTGGGAACGATACGTTGCCAACCACCACGACGGCGGCGAAACCACGAGCAATCGCGGTGCGCCATGCGTTGAAGCGGGGGTTGTTCCAACCGAGCGACTGAAAGATGCTCCACACGCCATGACTCAGATGCAATCCGAGGAGGAGATTCGCAACGACGTAGAACAGCGCCACAGGCCAACGATCGAAACTGCGTACGACGTTGGCGTACACCTCACTTCTGACGTATTCGCCATCGGCGCCGATGGTGTTCACCACTCCAAACGTGAGATCGAGGAGATGCCAAACGATGAAAACGAAGACCACGATGCCCGAGAGCCGCATCGAACGACTCGCCATAGAGGCTTCCTGGTAATCGCGGGCGCTCTGGTAGCGAACCGGACGAGCCCGTCGATTCAGCATGGTGAGTGACCAGGCGGCGTGCAGGTGCAACACCAACATGCCGAGCAAACCGAGTCGGAGGATCCACAACACCGACTCCTTGGGTGCCAGCGGATACAGCAACTTCTTCAGAAACTCGGCGTATTCGTTGAGATCGGCCTCGCCGAGGTACATCTTCAGGTTCCCGATCATGTGGAACAACACGAAGCCCATGAGGGCCAGCCCGGAGATCGCCATTGCGTACTTCTTGCCGACGGCCGTCGAATACAGGTCGACCAGGAACGGCTTTCGCTTCTTGATGGTGGTCGCGGTCGCCGTGACTGGCTCACGAACGGGTGCGGTGGAGGTAGCCATGGGCGGGAAGTCCGTTGCTGACGCTAGTTCTGTCGGCCCCCTCCCCAGAACTCGTCACCCCGAAAGTCGGCGTGAAGCCCGTCTCACCGACAACTGACGACCGACCTCGGAGTTCTCTACACTCTCTGGGACCCATTAAACGGGGAGAACCAATAGGTTGCCCCTCTCGTAGCAAGGAATATTCAACGTGACTGCTCTCTTGGCATCTGAAGGTGGCTGGCAGGATTTCACCCTCCGAGGCGGCGAATGGCTGGTTCTCGCCCTCTCCGGCGCGGCATCGATACTTGCGCTCGCGGTGGGTCTCTTCCTCGTGCGTTCGGTGCTCGCCCAGGACGAAGGTACGCCGAAGATGAAGGAGATCGCCACGGCGATCCAGGTCGGCGCGTGGGCATACCTCAAGCGTCAGTTCCGCACCATCGGCATGATCCTCGTACCGGTGGCGATCATCGTGTTCGTGACCTCGGTCGCCATCGACAAGCCGAATGGTGAAACTGCGTTGAGTTTCGTATCCTCCGGAATATTCCGAACCATCGCGTTCTTGCTCGGATGCGTGGCGTCGGGACTCACCGGTTACATCGGCATGACGCTCGCCACTCGTGGCAACGTCCGCACCGCGGCAGCAGCGCGACGTGGGTCGATGCGCGAAGCGCTCGGAGTCGCCTTCCGCACCGGCGGAGTCGCCGGCATGTTCACCGTGGGTCTCGGTCTGCTCGGCGCGACCATCATCATCGCGCTGTTCCAGAACACCTCGTCGGCGATGCTCGTCGGTTTCGGATTCGGTGGATCATTGCTTGCACTGTTCCTGCGCGTTGGAGGTGGAATCTTCACCAAGGCAGCCGACGTTGGCGCCGACTTGGTGGGCAAGGTCGAAGCCGGAATCCCGGAAGACGACCCGCGTAACCCG
>SXPW01000001.1 GCA_005793785.1 Actinomycetota bacterium
ACCCGCAAGTCGGTGACCGTTACCTCTTCTTGCACTGGCGCCAGATTTCCCGCAAGGAACGGATTCGAAGAAGGACGCTCAATGGTGGTCATGCGGTACTCCCGAGTTTTGTGCCGAGGCTACAGCGGATGATTCACGTGACGTGTGCGGTCACGCCGTGGCAAAGCCGCGGTATCCGCCCTGTGCCACTTCGGTGCACCGTTGAACGTATGCCGGAAAGCCGGGCAATGGCATGAAGACCCGAGGCTTGCCGGGTACGTTCGTGCCGAGGTACCACGAACTACACGACTGGTACAGCGTCATTCCTGCCACGGTGTTGACGTGTCGCACCCAATCTGCTTGCGCGGTGGAGTCTGCCTCGATGCTCGCATTCGATTTCGCCCTCATCCAGGTGAAGCAGTCGGTAATCCACTCCACGTGGTGCTGAATGGACACGATCATGTTCGTGAGCACCGACGGGCTGCCCGGGCCGGTAACGGTGAACAAGTTGGGAAATCCGTGCACGCTGAGCCCGAGATAATTGACGGGACCGGCGGACCACGCGTCGCGGAGCGATCGTCCGTTGCGACCGATGACGTTGATTTTTTCTATGGCCCCGGTCATCGCGTCGAATCCCGTGGCGAAGACGATCGCATCGAACTCGTGCTCGATGTTCGCTTCGCCGCTTGGACCTGTGCCGAACCGGATGCCTTGTGCCGTGAAACGTTCGATCGGCTGTTCACGGAGGTCGATGAGTGAGACGTTCCGGCGATTGAACGTGTCGTAATAATCGGTATCAACGCACAGACGTTTGCATCCGATGATGCTGTCGGGAGTGAGTTTGCGAGCGGTAGCCGGATCGTGGACCGTCGATCGAATCTTCTCACGCACGAACTCGGCAATCAAGCGATTGGACTCGGGATTGGTGAGTGCATCATTGAATGCACCAAGGAAGAGCAGACCTCCCTTTTGCCATCGTTCTTCCAGTGCAGTGCGACGTTCTTCGTCGCTCACCTCATGCGCACCGTGTGGTCCCGTCGGCGTGTCCCCACCGAGAGCAGCACGGGTCAGACTGTTCTTGCGGCGAAACTCCGCGTAGTTCGACTTGATTTTCGCCACGTACTCGGGTGCGAGTGGCGTATTCCTCGCCGGAATCGAGTACGCCGGTGTTCGCTGTACCACCGTAAGGTGTGCCGCCTGTGACGCGATGAGTGGAATCGCCTGAATCCCGGAGGAGCCCGTCCCGATCACTGCAACGCGCTGATCGCTGAAGTCCACTCCCTCGTGCGGCCATGCGCCAGTGTGGAACGTTCGACCTGCAAAGAGGTGGTCGTCAGCGAACCGAGGAACGTTCGCGGACGAGAGACATCCGGTCGCCAACACGACGAAACGCGCACTCGTGGTCGTTTCCGTCGAATCGGTATCGCATGTCGTGGTGACTTCCCAGTGGTCATCGGACCATCGCAGCGAGGTCACCATGGTGTTGAGTGAGATGTCACGTCGCAAGTCGAAACGATCCGCAACATGTTCGGCGTAACGCAGGATTTCTGGTTGGGTGGCGTACTTTTCCGACCACTCCCATTCCTGCTGCAATTCCTCGGAGAACTGGTAGGAGTACTCCAGACTCGGTACGTCGCATCTGGCGCCGGGATAGCGATTCCAAGACCAGGTACCGCCAACACCTCCACCACGTTCGAACACTTGGGCCGAGAATCCCGCCTGCCGTGCGCGATGCAACATGTACAGGCCGGCAAAACCCGCGCCGACGATTGCAACGTCCACGGAGTCTCGGTGCGCTCCCATGAGTCCATTGTTGCCGACGAGGGCTATGTTGTGTTTGCGGGAACGACATCATGACGAGTAGCAGCACACGCCCACAGCGGCTCATCGATCACATGCGCGGGGTCCGCTACGGCGAGGTGTTGCCGGTGTACCTGCGCGACGACGGACTCCATGCCGAGGTGTACGGCACGCAAATGCTCAATGACTGCCCGCAGCACTTGTGGGAGAAACTCGACGCCGCGGCGATCGCCAAGGAGACGGGTGCCGTCATGGTGAAACTCAACGGTCCGCGGCATTGGGTGCTCGATGGATTGGGCACCAAAGTGGCTCCGGTCGAACCCGTCTTGCGTGAATTCGGCGGCATCATGTTCCGCCGCATTGCCACCTTGGCACTGGGTACGACGCCGTCAATCGGGGCATATTCGGAGAACAAGGTCAATCGTGGAGCCGTGTTCTTCTTCGACGCCGGCAAGCCGGTGTACGAGTTGGTGAGTCCTGACGGCAAGGCATACGTGATGCAGGCATTGTGCATGGGCGTCGACCCGACGATGAGCGAAGCAACGTTGCCGTCGCTCGGCGAGCGGCTGAAGATGCCGGGCGGTTGGTCGTATCGCACGCGTGTGCTGACGGAAGAACTCGTGATCGACACCACGGCGACCATCGCCACCGTGCTGCAGGACGAATTCGAGAATTCCTACACACTGCCGTATTGATCGCCAGACCCATCGCCGTCCGCGATTTGGTGTTAGTCGAATGAAACGATGTTGCCGACATCCGGCGGCACGCGGCCTGCAACGAGATCGGAATATAGCGCTGCGATGGCATCCGCACCACGAGTTTGGCGAATGGTCAACCAACGACTTGAACTCTCCACGAACATGTCGAGAGCCTCTCCGATTCGCTGATTGAGCACATCGCGACCCAATTCCTTGCCACGCTTCGCGAGTTGCGACGGCGCAAAGAAGAATTCCGGTTTGGGGGGCGGCACCGTTACGCCGCTGCGGGAGGCATCCCAATGTGTGGCGCCGACGCTGCTCGAGTGGCGCACCAATCCGTCGAGCGCACGATGCACGTCGGCGACCACTTGCGGGTTGCCCGCCATGTCAACCACCACCGACTCCGCGCGCGGCAAGCTCGCGATGTCGTCGTAGCCGACCACTGTGTCGTATTCGCCGGTGCCCGCCGTGAACTCTGCGTTCTTGTGTGAAGTGAGTCCAATCACTTCGA
>SXPW01000140.1 GCA_005793785.1 Actinomycetota bacterium
CGTACATGGAGAAGTGGTGGTGTGGGTGCCCGACAACACCACCTCCACGAAGGAATCGCGCACCAAGTTGAGTGCCACCGTCAGCCTCGATGATGCAGTTTCGAACGTGTCGAGATCGTCCATGTTCGTCGCGGCAATGGTGACCGGAAACGTGGACGCGCTCGCCGATGCGACGTACGACCGCCTCCATCAGGACGTGCGACTGGCGATCGTGCCGGAGACGAAACGGGCCATGCGTGCGGCGTTGGATGCCGGGGCGTGGGCGTCATGGTTGTCGGGTTCGGGACCGACGATGGCCTGCCTCGTCGACCCGGCTCGGGCCGAGGAAGTGATTCGATCGCTACCGCGCGGCGGGGTGACGCATCGATTGCAGATCGACTCGAACGGTCCGGTCGCTCGTTAGTCGGAGGTGGCGGCGCCGTCGGCAGCAATGTCGCGGAGTAGACCGCCGCGCAAGCCGAGGTATTTCTCCAGATGCACGAGCACGAGCTCGTTGGGGATGAATGCCCTCCGTCGCAGGTACGTGCCCAACTCGGCACGGGGACTCCACGCGCGATGTGCAACCACTGGATGGTTTCGTTTCAGGAGGTCGTATGCCTCCTGCGGATCGAAACCGTTGGCGATGGCGATACCCCACGCCGACGACGTGCTGCGGGACATGCCGGCATGGCAATGCACGAGGAGGTTGGTCCGCCCGACGCCCCACTCCATGATGTCGCGGACGTGTTGGTAGGTGGGTGCGCGGTAGCCCCCGAAGGACGACGTGACATCGTCGAACGTAACGATCTTGTGGTCGCGGTGTCCGAAGTCGGCAACCTCCGAATGGTCGGGCCCGACGGTGAGCACGCTGGCGTAGTCGCCGCAGATCTCGCGTGCTTCGTCGATGTTCCGCACGGTGGGGAGGAGGTCGGTGTTGATGGAAGTGGTGGAAGGAGTGGTGGTCATGGCAAGGATTACGCACGCACCGCGACGATGGGTGATGTGACGAGCGAAACCAGGCAGGAATGCTAAGCGAGGTCGTCCGGTCGATCGCCGTGGAATTCACCCGTGTAGTCCATGTTCATGTATTCGTTGCCGCACTCGGGGCACACGGTGAAGTCGTCGTCGAAGAACTGGATCAACGTGCCGCAATAGTCGCACGGTGTGCCGTCCTCGATGATGTCGATATCCATGCACCCGATGATGACAGGGGGGTGTTGCGCGATCGCTGGAAGAGCACTACACCCCTTCGTCATGGTGGTGTCATGCCCGATTTCCCCTTCGACTCCGAGCCCGTCACGACGACGCCTACCACCGACGGCGCCATCAGCATCACCATTTCTTGCGATACCTGCGTCATGCGTGCCACGTCCGCGTGTGACGACTGCATCATCCCGATGTTGTGTGGCGAGCCGGAAGCCGTGATCTTCGACTACGAAGAATTGCGCACCCTGGCCGCCCTGGCGAAAGCCGGACTCACACCGCGCCTGCGTCACCGACGAACCGCGTAGACGCCCCGCTACGACCGTGCGTCGTGATACGGCGAGGCCATTCGTAGCCTTCGGCGGATGGACGCTGGTACGCCGAGCAACGGAACACGGCACGACGTCGACAGCTACTCCGAGGAACTCATGCGTCTCGTGCGGGACGCCGGAGCCGATCGAGTCGGCATCACCACGGCCGCCCCGTTGTTGCGCGCACGCCAGGCGATCGAGGAACGGATCGCCACCGGCATGTCCGACGACATGCAGTTCACTTTCCGCAATGCCGAACGATCGACGACCCCGACCATGGCGGTGCAGGGTGCGCGGAGCATCATCGTCGCGGCACGTTCCTACTACTCGGAATCGTCGAGCGAACCGACACCACTTGTCGCGGCGCGCGTGGCGCGTTATGCCTGGCGCGACCACTACGAACCGCTCCGTGATGCGCTCCGCGTGGCGGCACGACGCCTGAAGCAGGACGGCCACCGCGCGACGGTGTTCGCCGACGACAATTCGATCGTCGACCGGGAGGTGGCGTATCGGGCCGGTCTTGGTTGGTACGGCAAGAACGCCAACCTCCTCTTGGAGGGTTTTGGGAGTTGGTTCGTTCTTGGTTGCGTGGTGACCACCGCCGAGTTGACTTCGAACAATCGTGTGGTGTCCGACGGATGTGGGTCTTGTCGACGATGCATCGATGCGTGTCCGACCGGCGCGATCGTCGCACCGGGGGTCGTGGACGCGCGGAAGTGTTTGGCGTGGCTCATCCAGAAACCGGGAGTCTTTGCCCATGAATTTCGCGCAGCGCTCGGATCGCGAATCTACGGTTGTGACGACTGCCAGGAAGTGTGTCCACCGAGTCGACGTGGTGCCATCGAAAGAGTGGAAGGCGACGAGCGCAGCATCGTCGACGTGCTGCAATTACTGACTCTGCCCGACGATGCCGTGATGCGGATGGTCGGCGAGTGGTATGTCGCCGATCGGAATCCGCGCTGGGTGCGTCGGAATGCGCTCGTCATTCTCGGCAACAGCGGACTGGGGAAGAATGAGGAGGTGGAACTCGTCCTGCTTCGTTACCTTCACGGGAACGACGACCTGTTGCGGGAACATGCGCAGTGGGCGGCTCGTACGTTGGGACGTGGCGATTTGTTGCGGGACGATTCCTTGCAGTCCGATCCGCGGGATGGCGAGTACGCGCCGTGAAACACCTGCTCGTGACGAACGACTTTCCCCCGAAGGTCGGTGGCATTCAGAACATGTTGTGGGAGTTGTGGCGACGACTCGACCCGACGAGTTTTGCGGTCTTGACGAGTCCGTACAAGGGAGCAGAACAGTTCGACCAACGACAGAAGTTTCGAATCGAACGAATTCGTGAGCCCGTCCTGCTACCGCACCCCATCATGGTGCGACGAATCGAGCAACTCGCACGGGAAGTGGGAGCCGAACACGTCGTGCTCGATCCGGCATTACCCCTTGGGCTACTCGGACGATCACTGTCGTTGCCGTACAGCGTGATGGTGCACGGCGCAGAGGTCACGGTGCCGGGTCGCCTGCCCGCCTCACGGCAGGCGCTGGCCCACGTGTTGCGCGGTGCCACCCACGTGTTCGCATCGGGTCGGTACCCGGCGGCGGAAGCAGTTCGAGCAGCGGGGCGCGACCTGCGTGTCGTGCAGATTCCACCGGGCGTCGACACGCAGAGGTTCGTGCCGCTGGAGGAGTCGGCTCGTCTGGCGGCGCGTGCCAAGTTTTCCGTACCACCGCACGCTCCACTCGTGGTCGGTGTGAGTCGGCTCGTCCCACGCAAGGGATTCGACGTGGCGATCCAAGCCGTCGCCCGGGTTTCGCGCGAGATCGACGGACTCACGATGTTGATCGGCGGCACCGGGCGCGATCACGGCCGGCTACAACGACTCATCGAGAACACCGGCGCACCCGTGCGCCTGCTCGGGCGCGTCAGCGACACCGACCTGCCCTCGTTGTATGGCTGTGCGGATGCGTTCATGATGCTGTGTCGCAACCGTTGGGGTGGTCTCGAGCAGGAGGGGTTCGGCATCGTTTTCAGCGAGGCCGCGGCGTGCGCGGTACCGCAAATTGCGGGCAATAGCGGTGGCGCGGCCGAGGCCGTCATCGATGGTGAGACGGGATACGTCGTCGACGACTCGACCAACGTCCACGCCGTTGCCGGACGGTTGCAGGCTCTCCTTGCGGACACGACGCGACGTACGACGATGGGTATGGCCGCACGTGCCCGTGCGGTGTCGGAGTTCGACTACTCCGTCCTCGTCGCGCGACTCGCAGCGACTTTGCGCGCAGCTTGAACCGCGGTGGTCCCCGGCTTCGTGCAGGTCAACTAGCCTTTCGGGCGTGATCGACCAGGCAACCGAAACGGAACACGTCGCCGCGTCACCGGCCCGTTGCTACGACGTGGCAGTTGATTTCGAGCGCTATCCGGAATGGGCGCACGACGTGAAGGAGGCCAACGTTCTGGAACGGGACTCGAGTGGTCGGGCGCTCAAGGTCGAGTATCGAGCCAGTGCACTTGGTCGAAGCACCCACTACACCCTCGCCTACGACTATTCGCAGGCCCCCGAACGAATCTCCTGGTCGCTCGTCGACGGTGACATCATGCGCGTGATCGACGGCGCCTACACGTTCAACCCGGAAGGTGGCGGTACAGACGTCACGTACTCGCTGAAGATCGAACTCATCGTTCCCTTGCCCGGATTCGTGAAGCGTCGCGCCGAGGTGCGCATCCTGCACACCCTGAAGGAATTGAAGACCCGCGCCGAGTCGTGACGCTGGCAGCGGGAGCCGAGTCGTGACGCTCGCGGCAGGAATCGACGTCGGAGGCACCAAGTGCCTCGGAGTGGTGATCGATCTCGACCGCGACAACGTCGGCGAGCGTGACATCGTCCGTCAATTGCGACATCCCACGCCGCACGCATCCGAGCTGGTGGATGCTCTCGTCGACATGGCGAGCGAACTCGGGGAGGTCGACTCGATCGCCGTCGGTGTTCCGGGACTCATCACGCTCGAGGGTGTCATGCGCGCCTCGCCGAACATTCCCGGTTCGGTGGACGTCGCCGTCGGACCGGAACTCACGGCTCGTCTCGGTCGTCGTGTGCACGTGGACAACGACGGCAATCTGGCGGCGCTCGCGGAGTGGCGTTACGGCGCCGGACGCGGAGCCCGGAACATGTGGATGGTCACGCTCGGAACGGGAATCGGCGGCGGACACGTGTTGAACGGGGTCGTGCAGCGGGGCGTCAACGGTTTTGCGGGGGAGATCGGCCACACCGTCGTGAATCCCGATGGTCCGCGATGCACGTGCGGTCGGAAGGGCTGTTGGGAGGTGTACGCATCGGGTCGGGGCCTCGGCATGTTGGCCAGTGGCGAGCCGGGTGAGAGCGTCATTCATCGCGCCCGTGAGGGCGATGCCGATGCGATCACGGTGCTCGAGGCGTTCTCGCGTTGGGTCGCAATCGGATTGTCCAACATCACCAACGTGAGCGACCCGGACGTGATCGTGATCGGTGGCGGCGTTTCGGAGGCGGCCGACGTACTCATGCCGATGGTGCGACGCTGGTTCGTCGAGACCTTGTATTCGCCCGAGCAGCGCACGCATCCCGACCTGCGGGTGGCGCAACTCGGTGAACACGCGGGTGCAATCGGCGCTGCGCTGCTCCCGATGTTCGCGTCTTAGGCTTGCGTCATGGATTTTCGGCGCATCAGCAATTTGCCGCCGTACGTCTTCACCATCATCAACAACCTCAAGATCACCGCGCGCCGGGATGGTGACGACGTCATCGACCTCGGGTTCGGCAACCCCGATATTCCGTCACCGCAAATCGCCGTCGAGAAATTGGCCGAAGCCGCCCACAATCCGAAGAACCATCGTTACTCGCTTTCTCGCGGATTGCCGAAGTTGCGCGAGGCGGTTGCGGACATGTACCAGCGCAAGTTCGGTGTGACACTCGATCCCGAACTACAAATCACCAACACGATCGGTGCCAAGGAGGGATTCAGTCACCTCATGTGGGTGCTCCTCGAGTCCGGTGACGCCGCGATCGTGCCGAGTCCGAGTTATCCGATCCACATCTTCGGACCACTCTTTGCTGGTGCCGACCTTCGTCAAATACCGATGCGCAGTCAAAAGCGTTTGCTCTCGGCGACCGACGTCGATGTCGAGTACCAGGACGAGTTCTTCGATGCACTGCACAAGGCGTGGGACGTTGGTTGGCCCAAGCCCCGTGTGTTGGTGATCTCCTTCCCGCACAACCCGACGGGAGCAACGGTCGACTTGTCGTTCATGCAACGGGTGGTCGACTTCTGTCGCGAACGGGAGATGATCGTGGTGCACGACTTCGCGTACGCCGACATGGGTTTCAACGGCTACGAGCCGCCGTCGATCCTGCAGGCCGAAGGGGCACTCGAGTGTGCCGTGGAGTTGTACTCGATGACCAAGGGATATTCGATGGCCGGCTGGAGGTGTGCGTTCCTCGTCGGGAACACCCAAGTGGTCCAGGCGCTCGTGAAGTTGAAGTCGTACCTCGATTACGGAACCTTCCAACCCATTCAGATCGCAGCAACCGTCACGTTGAACGAGGCCCACGACTTCCCCGTGGAGGTGTGCAAGACCTACCAGTCGCGTCGCGATGCGCTCATCGAGGGGCTCGACCGAATCGGCTGGTCGATTCCGTCGCCGCGTGGATCGATGTTCGTCTGGGCGCCGATTCCAGAACCGTATCGCGAGATGAACGCGGTGGAATTCTGCTCGCATCTCGTGACCGAGTGCAACGTCGCACTGTCACCCGGCTCCGGTTTCGGGCCGGGAGGCGAAGGCTTCGTCCGATTTGCACTCATCGAGAACGAGCAACGCATCCACCAGGCGGTGCGGAACCTCGACCACGGCCTGCCGAAGTTGTAGCTGTCGACCGAATTACGTCGACGTCCAATCGCGCGAACGCTCGACGGCTCGAAGCCATCGCGAATGTGCGATGTCGCGGTCGGCTCCGCTCGGCGAGAAGCGTCGTTCGAGCGCCCAACGCGATGCGATGTCGGCGGGCGAGTCCCACACGCCCTCGGCGAGCCCGGCCAGGTAGGCGGCGCCGATTGCCGTCGTTTCCAGTTCGGTTGGTCGGAGCACGTCGACCCCGAGTTGATCGGATTGCAATTGCAACATCATGTCCATCACGGCGGCGCCACCGTCGACGCGAAGATCGCGAATGTGGACCCCCGAGGCGCGAGTCATTGCGTCGATGACGTCACGAGTCTGGAAGACCATCGACTCGACCACCGCTCGTGCGATGTGGGCCCTGTTCGTGCCACGGGTGATTCCGAAGATTGCGCCACGAGCGTAGGCGTCCCACCACGGACTTCCGAGACCGGTGAAGGCGGGAACCACGACCACACCACCGGAGTCGGGCACGCTGGCAGCTAGGGGGCCGATCTCCGCAGCCGCACCGATGATCGAGAGTTCGTCCCGTAACCACTGGACCGCTGCGCCGGTCACGAAGATGGCGCCCTCTAGTGCGTACACCGCTGGTTGGGTGCCGAGTTGCCACGCCACCGTGGTGAGCATTCCTGGTGTGGCAGCAGGGCAGTTGGCTCCGACGTTGAGGAGCACGAAACTGCCGGTGCCGTAGGTGTTCTTGGCGCTGCCCGGGGCGAAACACGCTTGACCAAACAGCGCGGCTTGTTGATCACCCGCGATCCCCGAGATGGGGATCCCGGCCGGTATTGCGCCGTCACGTACCGTGACACCAACGCGACCCGAAGAAGCAGATACGTCGGGAAGTTGCGATTCGCTCACTCCGAACATGGCGCACATCTCGCTGCTCCAACGCAACGTGCGGATGTCGAACAGCATCGTGCGTGACGCATTCGAGACGTCGGTGGTGAAGGCCGCACCACCGGTCAGTCGGTGTACGAGGTAGGCGTCGATGGTGGCGAATGCAAGGTGCTCGTTGTCGGCGATGTCGGTGTTGCG
Source organism: Actinomycetota bacterium (assembly GCA_005793785.1). Lineage (GTDB taxonomy): Bacteria > Actinomycetota > Acidimicrobiia > Acidimicrobiales > Ilumatobacteraceae > F1-60-MAGs027. The sequence continues at coordinate 7,450 of SXPW01000140.1, forward strand.
CAACAGCCACTCGATCTTCGAGCCGGAGAAGTAGGGGTCGAGCACCAAGCCGGTCGTTGCGCGAACGGTGGGGAGGTGCGGGGCGAGTTGGTCGCAACGTTCCGCGGTACGACGGTCCTGCCACACGATGGCGCGACGCAGTGGTGCGCCGGTTCGCCGATCGAGGGCGACCACGGTCTCGCGTTGATTCGTGATGCCGATCGCCGAGATCGGCTCGTCGAGCGCACGACATACGGTCTGCATCGTGGCGCGAACCGCCTGCCAAATCTCCTCGGCGTCGTGTTCCACCCAACCCGGCTGCGGGTAGTGCTGGGTGAATTCCCGGTAGTCGGCGATCGATTCCCTGCCATCGGCGAACACGGCACGGGTCCGGACACCGGTCGTGCCTGCATCGATGGCGAGCACCACGCCCGACGCGGTAGGTTTCCGTGCGGTGTCGGCGGCCATGTCGCGAGAGTAGTGGCGACTCACCCGGCGAGGAGCGCGTCGCAGGGCAACTCCACCACGAAACGCGCGCCGGGGTGGCCGTCGCGTCTCGACTCCACCCACACGCGACCGCCGTGCAATCGAACGTGCTCGCGCACGAGGGCCAGCCCGAGCCCCGCACCCTCCGACGTGCCGCGTTTGCTGCTACCGGTTCCACGCGAGAAGCGTTCGAAGATTCGCTCGAGGTCGATGTCGACGACTCCATCACCGGAGTCCTCGACGGCAATCCACACGTGCCCGGCGGAATCGTCGGCGGGGGTGACGTGGACCGTCGCGGCTCCACCTCCGTGGGCGCGGGCATTGTCGAGCAGGTTGGCGACCACGCGGGCGAGGCGTCGACGATCGCCGTTGAGGCGCGCCGACGTACATCGGGGGTCGAGGTTGATCGTCGATCTCGGCATGCTGCTCGCCTGAACCGCCTGCTGCACGAACTCGGCGACCGCCAGGTCGTCACGCGTGAGGCGAACGGCGCCGGCGTCGTAGCGGGAGATCTCGAGTAGATCCTCCACGAGTCCGCTGAAGCGGGCGACGTCGGCGACGAGCAGATCGAGGGCCGCCTGACCACGCTCGGGAAGTTCATCGCGCCGTGACACCATCACTTCGACGGATGCGGCGAGGGTCATGAGCGGCGAACGAAGTTCGTGGCTGACGTCGGAGGCGAATCGGGCATCACGCTCGACGCGTTCCTGCAAGCGGGCCACCATTGCGTTGAACGAATCGGTGAGCGCGTTGAGGTCGGGATCGTCGGTGGGTTCGAGTCGTGTGTCGAGGCGACCGTCGGCGATCGCACGGGCGGCATCGGCCGCCCCGGCCAGTGGTCGTACGACGCGCTCGCTCGACACGATGCCGAGTACCAGACCAACGAGGACGGTGATGACGGTGGCCAGGATCAACGAGGCGCGCACGCTGCCCAGCGTTTCGGAGATCAACTGTTCGCTGAGCCCGAGTTCGCCCTCGCGCTCGCGAAGGTTCGACCGAGTCAGGGTGTAGGTGAAGAAGAAGAGCACCCCCGAGAGCAGGAGTGCTCCGACGCCAAACGTGAGCAAGATTCGGGTCCGCACACCGACACGGCGAGGACTCCAACGTCGTCGCAAGGCAAGCAGACGACTCCACGGATTGGGATGCGTCGGACGAATCGGGCTGGTCACGACTGCAGTCGATAACCCAAGCCACGCACGGTGACCACGTGACGTGGATTCGCGGGATCGACCTCGATCTTCATTCGGAGTCGCCGCACGTGCACGTCCACGAGACGTCCGTCCCCGAAATAGTCGTAGTCCCACACCTTCTCGAGCAGCGCCTCCCGACTGAACACCCCGCTCGGATTCCCGGCGAGGACGCACAGCAGCTTGAATTCGGTCTTGGTGACCGGCACATCGACGCCACGCAACGTGACTCGGCCCTCCTCGGGAACGATGACGAGTTCGCCGAAGTTCAGGGTGGCATGCGGCTGGTCGCCCGGGCGGACTCGGCGCAGGAGCGCGCGAATCCGGGCCGAGAGTTCCTTGGGTGCGAACGGCTTGGTGAGGTAGTGGTCGGCGCCGGCTTCGAGTCCCGCGACGACATCATGGGTGTCGCTACGGGCTGTCACCATCACGATGGGCACGCTGCTCTTGGCCCGAATCTGGCGACACAACTCGAAACCGTCGATGCCGGGCAACATGATGTCGATAAGCACCACGTCCGCGGCTTGGGCGGTGAAGTGGGCGACCGCAGCTTCGCCGGTGGCGGCCTCATCCACGGTCCAGCCTTCATCCTCCAGGGCGAGTCGTACCGAGGCACGAATTCGTTCGTCGTCCTCGACGGTGAGGATTCGCGTACCCACGAGGCACCAAGGTAGTGCCGTGTCGCGGCGGTCGCGAGACCGCCGTTGCTACAGCGAGGGGTGGGGATGCAACCGTTGCGCGGCGACGAGCATTTCCGAGAGTGCGTCGAAAATTCCCGGTGCGGAGACGAGCACCTCCGCAGGGCGAAGTTCGCGCCCGGCAAAATCGCCGCTACGAGCGCCCGCCTCACGGGCGATCAGTTCGGCGGCGAGGATGTCCCAGGAGTGCAGGTTCTCCTCGAAATACGCATCGAGTCGACCGCAGGCCACGAAACAGATGTCGACGGCCGCTGCTCCCATTCGTCGCACGTCGCGTATCCGATGGATGAACTCCGTGACGCGATGCGACTGCACCGTGCGATGCTCGGGTGTGTAGCTGAATCCGGTGGCAACGAGTGCCTTGCTCACGTCGTGGAGGTTCGACGTGCGAATCAGGGTCCCGTTCAGGGTTGCCCCACCGCCGCGATGCGCCGAGAACATCTCGTCGAGATCCGGCAGGTAGACGGCCCCTGCAACCGCTCCTTGCGTGTCGCGAACGCCGATCGACACGCACCAGGTGGGAAGTCCGTACATGAAACTCGTCGTGCCGTCGATGGGGTCGACGTGCCACTCCAACCCCGACGTGCCGCGATGGCCGCCACCTTCCTCGCCGACGATCGAGTCGTCCGGTCGTTCCGTGCGCAAGCCCTCGATGATCATCGCCTCCGACTCCCGGTCGAATTTCGTGACCATGTCGGTGTCGGTGAGCTTGGTGCCGACCACCTGCATGCCGCCACTCCTTCCCGCGCGGGCGTGATTTCCCGCGCTACGGGCAAGTCGCTCGGCAAGCGTTCGCAATTCCATGCTCACGACCCGCTCGCATCGGTGTGGCGGGCGATTGCATCACCTCGTTCGCGCCATTCACCCATCGCACGCAAACCGAGAACCGCGACGACGCTCATCCCGAGGGCAAAACCGACCGAGCCGACAAACATGCCCGCTCCCGACGCGACGGTGCAGTCGGTGGAGCACTGCACGTCGACGAGGGCGTAGCCGATGGCGCCACCCGCGAGTCCGCCGATCAGCACCGACGAGAATGCAACGATTCGCGCACCACGCGACGGCAACGCCGAGAGCGGACGGTCATTCATCGCACCATCACCGTATTACTAAGGTTGCCCGCATGTCGGCGACTGGTGCGGAGTCACCCGTCACCCCGACCATTGCGCCGCCGCGTCGCATCCTCCACGTCGATATGAACGCGTTCTTCGTGGCGTGCGAACAATTGCGCCGACCCGAATTGGTCGGCAAGGCGGTGGTGGTGGGCGGGTCGGCGAAACGGGGGGTCGTCGCTGCCGCGTCGTACGAGGCCAGACAATTCGGAGTTCGCTCCGCGATGGCATCGTCCCAGGCAAGCCACCTGTGTCCGCACGCCATCTTCCTCGATGGTGATCACGAGTACTACGGTGCTGTGAGCGCGAGGGTATTCGAGGTGTTCCGCCAGTTCACTCCGCTCGTCGAGGGGCTATCACTCGACGAAGCCTTCCTCGACGTGAGTGGGGCGCGGCGAATCTTCGGTGAGGCACGAACCATCGCCGTCAACGTTCGAGAAGCCGTTCGCACCCAGGTGGGACTGGCGTGCAGCGTGGGCATCGCCACTTCCAAATTCATCGCCAAACTGGCGACGGATTTTGCCAAGCCGCGGGCAACGCGCGAGCGGATCGATGCAGGACCAGGGGTGTTCGAGGTGCCGCCGGGGGAGGAAATCGCGTTCCTCCATCCGCTCGACGTCGGCATGCTCTGGGGGGTTGGTCCGGTGACGCTCGAAAAACTCCACGGCATCGGTCTGCGAAAGGTTGGCGACGTCGCGGCGTGCGATCCGCGCGTCCTTGAATTGGTTCTGGGAGTTGGCGGTGCCCAACATCTGTTCGACCTCAGCCGGGCCATCGACGATCGTGCGGTGGAGCCCGAGCACGAAGCCAAGTCGATCGGTAGCGAGGAGACGTTCGGTGACGATGTCACCGATGCCCAGGAGTTGCGTCGGCACCTGCGTCGAATGGCGGAATCGGTGGCTCGTCGCTGTCGCGAACAAGGAATCGCCGCCCACACCATCACCCTGAAGGTTCGTTACGGCGACTTCAGTAACGTCACACGTTCGCGCACCGTCGCGACACCCGTCGACACGACGCAATCCATCGTGCCCGTGACCGAGGAGTTGCTCGCGGACATCGACGTGCAACGCGGCGTGCGATTGGCGGGAATCGGCCTGCGGAACTTCGGGCAACCCGACACCCAGCTGAGTCTCTTTGTCGAACCGGCCGACGTCGTCGACCAGGAATGGAGGGTCGCGTCGCGGGCCGTCGACGACATTCGGGCGAAATTCGGCGACGACGCCATCGGTGCCGGGCAGGTCGACGAGACACGCAACACACCCTGGGGTCCGCGACGTGACGAACACTGATCAACCAAGCAGACGTTTGTCGGGCACGTTGTGGCGCAGTCACACCTCCCTACTACGCTCGCTAGCAATGGATCGCACCCGAACTTCTCCACGAGGCCACCGACGTGCCGCTGTCTGACAACGAACAGCAGATTCTTCGTCAAATCGAGGCCCAACTCGAGAGCGACGAACGCTTCGCCCAGGCCGTCTCGCCGTCGGGTTTGTATCGTCCAGCCGTCAAGAAAGTTCGCTGGGCGGTACTGGGTGCAATTGCCTCCCTGGCATTGGTGTTCGTCGGTCTGCAATTCCATTTCACCGCCGGGTTCGGCGGGTTCGCCCTGATGTTGCTCTGCGTACTCGTCATCGAGCGTGAATTGCGCAAGGTGGGCAAGGTCGGCATGCGTGACTTCGGCACGATGCTGCGAACCACCCGTGAAAACGCCAAACAGATGCGCGACAAGATGGGACGAAACCAGTAACGACGGCGCGCCACGGTGTGCGAACGTTGATGGCACCCGAACGATGACGTCCGAACGAGCATTCCTCGCCGTCGACATCGGCGGCACGAAATTGTCGTGTGGTGTCGTCACCTCCGGTGGTGAGGTGCTCTCGCGTGCACGATGCGACACCCCCGAAAGCCAAGTGTGGGAGGCGTTGGCGGCACTCGTCAGGCGAGTGCAGACCGACGCAACGTCGCTTCGCACCGCGACGGGTCAGACGGTCGAACTCGTGGCGTGCGGAGTGGGCTCCGGAGGACCAATGTCCGACGAGGGCGACAAGGTTTCGACGCTCAGCATCCCGTCATGGCGCGAGTTTCCCCTGCGGTCGTCGCTCGCTCAAGCGACGGGATTGCCGACCTTCGTCGACAACGATGCCAAGGCCATCGTGCTCGGAGAGACATGGTGTGGAGCAGCAGTGGGACATCGGGACGTCATCGGCATGGTGGTATCCACCGGCGTCGGGGGCGGCATCATCACCGACGGTCGGTTGCTCGACGGCAACACCGGCAACGCGGGACACATCGGGCACATCAACGTGGTTCCGAATGGACGGCTTTGCAAGTGTGGAGCGCGGGGATGTTTGGAGGCCGTCGCCTCGGGAACGGCGATTGCGGCGATGACGGGTCGGCCCGCGGCGGAGGCGTCCTCCGTCGTCGTGCACCAAACTGGTGTCTACGTTGGTCGGGCCGTGGCGTCGGTGGCGGCGCTGTTGGACCTGCGGCTCGCGGTGATCGGTGGATCGGTGGCACTCGGATTCGGCGAGGCGTTCTATCGCGCCGCTCAGGCAGAGGCAGACCGATACGCCACCATTTCGTTCGCTCGTGGCGTGCAGATTCGCCCGACGGGTTTGGGTGCCGATGCGCCGCTCGTCGGGGCGGCCGCCGTGGCACGACGGCACACGGCGTGACACCCTGAACTAGCGTTCTCCCCATGCGTCCGACTTATACCCCCGAAGCCGAGGCCTACCGCGAGAAGGTGCAGGCGTTCCTCGCCGAGAAACTTCCCGCCGACTGGAAGGGCATCGGTGCGCTCGATGGCAAGGAATTGGAACACTTCGTCGCCGAGTGGCGAGTCCACCTCGCGCAGTCGGGCTACCTGGCCCCAGGCTGGCCCGCCCAATACGGCGGTGGCGGACTCTCCGCACTCGAACAAGTCATCGTGGCCGAGGAATTCACGCGCGCGGGCGTACCGACGGGGGCGATGAACGACGTCTTTGGCATCCAGATGCTCGGTAACACCCTGCTGCTCTTTGGAACCGAGGAACAGAAGCGCCACTACCTCCCACGCATCATCGCCGGCGACGACATCTGGTGCCAGGGCTACAGCGAGCCCAACGCCGGTAGCGACCTGTCGAATCTGGGGCTCAAAGCCGAGCTCGACGGCGACGAATGGGTGCTCAACGGCCAGAAGATCTGGACGTCGGCCGGGCATCTCGCCACGCACATCTTCACCCTGGCTCGCACCGACCCGAGTGCGCCGAAGCACAAGGGCATTTCGTTCCTGCTCGTGGACATGCGTCAGCCCGGCATCGAGGTACGACCGATCAAGATGATTTCCGGCGAGAGCGAGTTCAACGAGGTGTTCTATACCGACGTTCGTGTGCCGAAGGACAACGTCGTCGGTGGTGTGAACAACGGCTGGGCAGTGGCCATGGCGCTCCTGGGATTCGAGCGGGGTGAAGCCGCGGCGACCGGTCCGATCAGGTATGAGGCGGAGTTCGATCGACTCGTGGCGCTCGCCACCGAGCGCGGGGTACTGAACGATCCACGCATCCGACAGCGTCTGGCGTGGTGCTATTCGAAGGTGCAGGTCATGAAGTACCTCGGTCGACGCACGCTGACCAAGTTCCTCGCAGGTCACCATCCCGGTCCCGATGGAGCAATCTCCAAGTTGTACTGGAGCGAATACCACAAGAAATCGACCGAGCTTGCGCTCGACATCCTCGGCATGGATGCGCTGATTCCCGTGGGCCGCAAGCCGAGCACCGCGTTCCAAACCGACGATGCCGGCGCCCCGAATTCGTCGATGAGCTGGGCGATGACGTTCCTCAACGCTCGGGCCGGAACCATTTACGCCGGCTCGTCGCAGATTCAACGCAACATCATCGGCGAGATGGTGCTCGGACTACCGAAAGAGCCGAAGCCGAACTGAGCCGCGCAATGTACGGATCGACGTTTCTTGCCGTGGCTCGTCGTCCCGTTCTGTGGGGGACTACGGTGGTGCAGTTGTTCAGGCTGGCGCCGAACGGCTGGTGGCGTAGGGCACCTTTCCTGCCGAAACCGGATCGGCGTTACCTCCGGTTTCGGATGGAGACGCAGTACGGTGATGCAATGCACCAGCCCGATGGTCGAGACGTCGTGGAATATCTGTCGTGGTGTCGTGCGCATGGGCGTGACCTGCGGTCGCGTCGTGCGGTGGATTTGCGCAGAAGAAGAGCCAGGGCGTAGTCCATATGCGTAGCGCGCTCGTCCTCAATGCGACGTTCGAGCCGTTGAGCGTGGTGTCGGCGCGTCGGGCGATCTGTCTGGTGCTGGCGGAGAAGGCCGAGATCGTCGAGGACGACGGCACAGAGGTGAGAGCGGCGTCGCTCGTCATGCGCTCGCCGCTGGTGATTCGACTCAATTACGTGGTTCGGGCCCCGTTCCGCCGACGCACCGCATTGTCGCGTCGGGCGGTGTTCGCTCGCGACGGATACAAGTGTCAGTACTGCGGACGACCCGCCGACTCGATCGATCACGTCGTGCCGCGTTCGCGCGGCGGTGAGCACGTGTGGGAGAACGTCGCAGCAGCGTGTCGCACCTGCAACCTGCACAAGCGAGACCGCACACCGAAGGAAGCGGGCATGATGCTGGCCAAGGTGCCGCACACGCCGCGCGACATGGCGTGGATCACCGTCTCGGTGGTGCGGGTGCCGGAAGCCTGGAAGCAGTACCTCTCCGTCGCCTCGTGAGGGGTGACGCCGAAGCGCTACACCATCGGGAGATCGTCCCGAACGCCGCGGTGGAGGTGCTCGAGGTCACCCGCGCCGCAATGGTGCTCGGAAGTACGCAATCGTTCGACGTCGTCGATCGCGATCAGGCCGAACGCTTGGGCATGGATGTCGTGCGTCGACGCAGCGGCGGTGGCGCGGTGCTGTTGCAGCCCGATGATCATGTGTGGATCGACGTGACGGTGCCCCGCGGACACCGACTGTGGAACGACGACGTCGAGCGGGCCACGTGGTGGCTGGGCGACGTGTGGTGCGCCGCTTTGCAGGTGATCGATCCCATCGCCGAGTGGAAGGTGCACCGGGAAAAACTCCTCGCCAGCGGTCCGGAGCGTGTCGTGTGTTTCGCGTCGGTTGGTCCGGGCGAAGTGGTGCGCCGCGGGAAGCGGGACAACGACGGGGAGAAAGTGGTCGGCGAGAAAGTAGTCGGCATCTCACAGCGTCGTACCAGGGAAGCCGCACGATTCCAGTGCACGGTCTTTCGCCGTATCGACGTTGCGCTGTATCGGTCGCTCCTGCGCACACCCGTGCCGGAAGGATTGTCCCGCGCCACGGGCGTGGGCAACCGATTGGGCGATCTCCGCGCACGCGTGGAGATCGATTTGGTGCGGGCGCTCGAAATCGACCTCTAGCGAGACGCATCCTGCGACGCGGTGAACTCGCCGGCTCGAACCTGCCGTGCGTACGCCCCGTCGCGCGACATCAATTCGTCGTGCGTTCCGTGCTCGACGATGCGACCGGCCTCCAGAACGATGATTCGATCGGCGTTGATGATGGTGGAGAGTCGGTGGGCGATCACGAGCGCCGTGCGACCCTGCATCGCGTCGTCGAGAGCGGCTTGCACGAGTGATTCGTTCTCGTTGTCGAGGTGACTCGTCGCCTCGTCGAGGATCATCACCGCCGGATTCTTGAGCAGCAATCTGGCGATTGCGAGGCGCTGCTTCTCCCCGCCGGAGAAGCGGTAGCCGCGTTCGCCGACCACCGTTCGGTATCCGTCGGGGAGGGCCGCGATGGTGTCGTGAATACGGGCACCGCGACACGCCGCGACGATGTCTGCATCGGTTGCGCCCGGTCTGGCATACCGCAGGTTGGATTCGATGCTCTCATGGAAGAGGTGCGGGTCCTGGGACACGACTCCGATGGCAGCGTGCAACGAATCGCCGGTCACATCCCGGACATCGTGACCGTCGATTCGAATCGCTCCGGCGGTGACGTCGTACAGACGGGAGACGAGTGCGGCGAGGGTCGACTTTCCCGAGCCCGAAGGACCGACGATGGCGACGGTCTCTCCGGGAGCGATGGTCAATGACACGTCGACGAGAATGTCGCGGTCAGGATCGCCGGTCGGGGTGCCCGGGGCCTCGAGGGAAGCGATCGATACCTCGGCGGCCGGCGGATATCGGAAACACACCCGCTCGAGTTCGAGTGCGCCGTGCGGTGCGACGAGGTCGTATGCGCCCGCCCGATCGGCGATCGAGACCGGTGCGTCGAGTACCTCGAAGACCCGGTCGAAACTGACGAACGACGTGAGGAGTTCGACCCGGGCATTGCTGAGCGCAGTGAGCGGCATGTACACCCGTGTCACCAGAGCCGCGAGTGCGACGAGCGTGCCCGAAGTGATGTCACCGGAGACCACCAGTTGCGCGCCGATTCCGTACACGGCGACGGCTCCGAGCGCCCCGACGAGGCCGAGGGCGACGAAGAACACCCTCCCGTACATTGCGGCCAACACGCCTGCGTCACGCACGCCGACGGCGCGACCAGAAAATGCGTCGGATTCCTCCCGTTGTCGGCCGAAGAGTTTGACGAGGAGCGCGCCGGAAACGTTGAATCGCTCCTGCATCTGGGTGTTCATCTGGGCATTGAGGTCCATCTGTCTGGCGGCGATGGCTTGTAGTCGTTTGCCGACGCGGCGCGCGGGAACCACGAATGCCGGGAGCACGACGAGTGAGAGCAGCGTGAGGCGCCACTCCAGTGCAACCATCGCTCCCACCGTGGTGACGAGGATGACTGCATTGCTCACGGCGGTGCCGAGGGTGGATGTGACCGCGCTTTGGGCCCCGATCACGTCGTTGTTCAAGCGGCTGATGAGCGAGCCCGTTTGCGTACGGGTGAAAAACGCGATCGGCATGCGTTGCACCTTCTCGAACAGCGCCACCCGCAGGTCGTAGATGAGGCCCTCGCCAACTCGCGCGGAGCCCCATCGTTGGACGATGGCGAGCGCAGCCTCGGCCAATGCAGCGAGCACGGCGACCAGCGCCAGCCACCACACGAGCCCGCGATTTCCGTCGGGAATGGCGGTGTCGATGATCGAGCGGAAGGCGAACGGAGGCACGATGGCCACCAGCGCCGACGCAATGATCGCCGCAAGGAAGACCCCGATCGTGGAGGCATAGGGACGGGCGAACTGCCAGACCCGACGGAGGGTCTCACGCTCGAGCGACTGTCCAGCCACGGCACCCGCGTCCCGCGGAATGAGCGAGTGGGGGTGCATCTGCACCTCGTGACGATACCGAGGTGGGGGAGCCGTGGGTTGGGTGGGGGTGAATGGTTGACAGTGGGGGAAAGTGGGGGCTAGGGTTCGGGTCGGTGGGGAAACCCACCACGGGATCCGAGCGATCGGATGGGAAGGACTCACAGGGCAGATGTTCGTCGGGGTACACGAACGACAACTTGATCCGAAAGGCCGTGTGGCGCTGCCCGCGGCGTTCCGGCCCCGCCTGGAACCGCGCTGTTACCTGCAGATGGGTGCCGACAAGTGCGTCGACATTCTCACAGCGGAGGCGTTCGAAGAAGTCGCCAAGGACGTGATCGAAAAGGTCCGTCGTGGGGAGATGGACCGCACCCAACAACGCGCACTCGCCGCGAGCGCCGTCGAAGTCGTCGTCGATGCACAGGGACGCATCAACATCGACGAGAAGCTCCGCGCATATGCCGGTCTCACGTTGGATTCACGGGTCGTCATCAGCGGGTCCTTCGACCGATGCGAAATCTGGGATCCGACCCGCCATCAACGGATGAGCGACGCAGGGGCCGCACGCATGGCGGGTGGCGCATCGTGAACGAACACCACGAAAGAAAGGAGTACCGAGGCACACTTCGACGCGACCACTGGTCACGTTGAGGTTTCGCTCATCAGCAGTCTCCCGGTCAGCAAAGATGGACAGCCCCAACTCCGCCCGCTTCCGTCTTCGCCATCCGGGGAGAAATCCCGGAGGCACATGTTGGCCGGGGGGCTGCTGATGAGCGAGACCCACGCACCGGTGATGCTCGACGAGATCGCCGAACTGTTCGAATCCGTTCCAAGTGGGGTGTTGCTCGACGCAACCTTCGGCATGGGGGGACACTCGACGGCAATCCTTCATCGACATCCAGGTCTGCAGGTAGTGGGAATCGATCGAGATCTCATGGCAATCGCACACGCAGCACATGTGAAGGACACCCTCGGCTCCGCCGACGCCGCCCGGCTGCGCGTCATGCACACCCGCTTCGATGGCGCCGTCGAAGCCCTCGATCAACTCGGGGTCACGCGACTGTCCGGTGCGCTCTTCGATCTCGGCGTGTCCTCACCACAGTTGGACAACGCCGAACGCGGATTCTCCTACCGCAACGACGCCCGGCTCGACATGCGCATGGACCGGAGCCAGGAACTCTCGGCGTGGAACGTGGTGAACGAATACGACGCCGAATCCATCGCCGACATCCTGCGACGCAACGCCGATGAGCGATTTGCGGGGAGGATCGCCGACGCCATCGTGGCCGCACGACCGATCGACACCACTGCACGGTTGGCCGAAGTGGTGATCGCTGCGATTCCGGCAGCGACACGGCGTACCGGTGGGCATCCCGCCAAGCGCACGTTCCAGGCGATTCGAATCGAAGTGAACGCCGAACTCGACATCTTGGCCAATGCGTTGAAGGATGTCATGTCACTCGTCGTACCGCACGGTCGAGTTGCGGTGCTGTCGTACCACAGCGGCGAGGACCGGATCGTGAAGAACGTCCTGCGCGAGTCGGAGACGGATACCTCGCGACCGAACATCGCCACTCCATTCGTCCATCCGTCGCGCACGGCCCCCCGTGCGTGGCGTCGGGTGCGGGTGGCGAAACATCCGAACCCGACGGAACAGCAGCGAAATCCGCGGGCCACCTCGGCTCGCTTGCGCGTCATGGAACGTTGCGAGGTGGCCGCGTGACGTCGTCGGCAACCGCACGAGCGCGCGCTCGCCGAGAACAGCGCACCGCCGATGCAACGCCCGCAGCAGTCGCAATCCAGCCCCGCGACACTCGAGCGACCTTGCGCGTCGTGCCGACGCCCACGCGACGTTGGAATACCGTGTCGCGAGCCACCTTGGTGGTGTTCCTCCTCACCGTGTTCATCATCGGCGTGGTCGTGTTGCAGGCCACCGTCGCCGAGCAGCAGTTGCGAATCGATGCGCTGACCAGCGATCTCCGGTTGGCGGAAACGCACTATGACGCGCTCCGTCAGGAGCGAGCGGAACTGCTCTCGCCGAGTCGTCTACGGGAGGAAGCCGTGATGATGGGCATGTACCAGGGTCTGAGCACGAAGTTCGTCGAAGTCCCCGCCGACGTCGTCGCGGAAGTCATGGCAAGCACGGCGAAGATGAACCCGCTCTTTGCCAACCCGGCTGCGGTGGCAGCGACCTCCGGCGCGCTGGCCCAGATGCAACCAGTCGAGGCGGCGAATCGACCATGAGCGACACCGCACCCATTCGTCGCCCACGCGTAGCCGGCGCATCCCGAACCGCGACTCGCCGCTCGGCATCGATGAGCGACTTCTTCGGGGCGATCTCCAGTTACGGCGTCACCAAGATGACCGACAACGTGCACGCCGGCGACATGCGAAAACGAATCTCGGCGATGTTCATGGTGATCCTCGTCGTACTTTCGTTGGTCTACCTACGAGTGTTCGTGTTGCAGACGGTCAAGGCCTCCGAACTGCGGGAGATCAGCGTCAAACAACGGACACGCTCGAAGGTCCTCACTGCTGAGCGGGGCAGCATCTACGACCGTGACGGCGCGGAACTCGCGATTCCGGTCCCGACCAGGACCATCTTCGCCGATCCCCGCGAGGTAACCGATCCGATCACGACGGCTCGCGCCCTGGCGATGGTGTTGCAGTTCTCGCCGGAGGCGGAGAACGACTTGGCGATGCGCTTGCAGAGGAAGGACTCCAGTTTCACCTACGTCATCCGCCAAGTCGACTCGGTGATCGCCCAGGCGGTGGCCGACCTCGACCTTCCGGGTGTTTCTTCGTATCGCGAGAACGGTCGCACGCTGACCACCGAAGGATTGCGCCCGATCATCGGTCGCACCGATCTCGACGGCATCGGAATCGGGGGGATCGAACTGCAGTACGACGAGGCTCTCACCGGAACCAACGGCGTCCTGAACCGCGAGGTCAACAGTCGTGGACAGAGCATCGCATCGGCCGACTCCGAGTACGTCGCGCCGATCAACGGTGACAATCTCGTCACGACCATCCACCGCTCGCTGCAATTCCAGGTCGACGGCATCCTCCAGCAACAAGTCGAACGAATCCTGGCGCGTAGCGGCACGGCGATCGTGATGCACACGCAGACCGGTGAGATCTACGCGATGTCGAGCGTTCGTCGCAACGAGGACGGCACTTATGGACACTCGGCGGGCAACATTGCGGCCGTCGAAGCCCATGAGCCGGGATCGGTGGCGAAGGTGTTCAGTGTGGCTGCAGCCATCGAGGACGGCACGGTGACACCGGAATCGAACTTCGTCGTGCCCGGCAAGCAGATATTCAACGAGGGCACGCAGTGGAAACAGGAAATCAAGGACGCCTATCCGCACAAGACCGAACCGATGTCGGTGCGCAAGATCCTCGTCGATTCCTCGAACCTCGGTACGGTGCAGATCTCCCAGACCCTCAGTGCGGAACGAAATCGTCAGTGGTTGGCCGCGTTCGGTTTCGGTGAGAAGACCTCGCTGCAATTCCCCGGGGAGACGAGGGGGCTCCTCAAACTGGCGCGCAACTGGCAGGGAACGGAACTCTTCACGTTCGCCTACGGCTATGGTTACGCCGCAACCGCGGTGCAACTGGTGTCCGCGGTGAACGTCGTGGCCAACGACGGCACGTACATCGGACCGAAACTGGTGTCGGCCACCGTGAACAACTCTGGAGTCAGCGTTCCCACGCCACCGACACCGACCCGTCGCGTCCTCTCGAGCGCGACGGCAGCAACGATGCGTTCGCTGATGACCGACGTGGTGTGTTACGGCACCGCGAAACTTGCCAAGATGCCCGGGATCTCCGTCGCCGGCAAGACCGGGACTGGATACATCCGGCAGGACAACGGCACGTATATAAAGGACGACGGATCACGCGCGTATTTCGCCTCGTTCGTCGGGTTCCTCCCCGCGAACAAGCCACAGTTCACGGTGCTCGTATCGATCGACGAACCGGACCCGAGCTCGCAGGACCGATTCGGTGGCACGGCGGCCGCACCGGTGTTCGCCCGCATCGGGCAGGCAATCGTCAACGAACTCGGTCTGCGACCTGAACCAGGCGACACGGGTTGTGCGGGAACTCGACCGGCCGAACTCGGACCAGGGCACTGAGTCGATGCGCACGCTGGGCGGAGTGCTCGCACGCACGGCAGGTCAGTGCCGCCTCGAAGGTGACGCGAACGCGGAAATCACCGACGTCACCAACGACAGTCGAAGCGTTCGGAGCGGCGCGATGTACTGCTGCGTGCGGGGCGAACGGCACGACGGACACGACTTTGCCGCCGATGCAGTGCGGCGTGGTGCCGGATCGCTGCTCGTGGATCACGTCCTGCCTTCGTGCGGCGTCCCGCAGGTGGTCGTCGGCGACACTCGCCGCGCGATGGGACAGGTCGCGGCTGCGTTCCACGACCATCCGTGCGAGTCGCTGAAGGTAATCGGGGTCACCGGTACGAACGGCAAGACGACGACCGCGCACATGCTCGGCGCGATCCTCAACCACAGCGGGGAACGCACGACGGTGCTGGGCACGTTGAGCGGTATCCGTACGACGCCGGAGTCCCCGGAACTCCAACGGACCCTGGCCCAGGAGCGAGATGGCGGCACCACCGCCGTGGTCATGGAGGTGTCTTCGCACGCTCTCGCACTACAACGCGTCGCCGGAATGCGTTTCCGTTCGACGGTGTTCACCAACCTCGGACACGACCACCTCGACTTTCATCGCACGCAGGATGCATACTTTGCCGCCAAGCAGAGCCTCTTTTCCAAGGAGTACACGGCGATCGGAGTCATCAATGGTGACGATCCGTTCGGTCGAGTCATCGCCGAACACTGCGACATCGAAGTGGCGCTGTTCGGAATGGCGGACGCGGGCAACACCACGGTCGACGCTGCCGGCAGTGAGTTTTCGTGGAGGGGTGCACGAATTCACTGCGTCATTGGTGGAGACTTCAATGTGCTCAACGCCCTGGCCGCCGCCACGACGGCGGCGGAACTGGGAATCTCCCCGAACGTCATCGCCGCGGGCCTCGGAGCGATGTCCCAGATTCCCGGTCGATTCGAACGAGTGGTACACGGCGGGAACTTCTCCGTGTTCGTGGACTACGCCCACACACCCGAGGCGTTGGGCAAGGTGATTGCAACGGCACGAGCGTTGGTCGATGGATCGCCCACCAGCGGCCCTCGACGACCGCGGGTGATCGTGGTGTTCGGTTGCGGTGGTGATCGTGATCCGAGCAAGCGCCAGGAAATGGGGCGAGTCGCATGCACGGCCGATCTCGTGGTCGTCACCTCCGACAACCCTCGCCACGAGTCACCGGAAGCAATCATCGGAGCGATCATCGCCGGCGTCCCCGACTCGGAGCGCGGACGCGTCGTCTCGGAAGTGGATCGCCGTCGCGCCATCTCGGTGGCATGCGAGAGCGCGGGACCGGGTGACGTCGTCATCATCGCCGGACGCGGACACGAAGCGACCCAGTCCATCGCCGGCGAGGAGATTCCGTTCCTCGACGCCCATGTGGTGCGCAGCGTGTTGGGGGTGTCCGAATGATCGCGATTCTCATGGCCAGTGCCATCGCGATCGTGTTCTCCATCGCCTTCACACGGATGCTCATGTGGTTCTTCGCACGTTTGGGCAAGGGTCAACCGATTCTCGGCGCCGAGGATCGCGGCCCGACCCATCACATGCACAAACAAGGCACGCCGACGATGGGCGGCATCGCCATCCTGCTTGCTGCGTTCCTCGGCTGGCTCATCCCGCACGCGCGGGCGGGCTTGGTGTTCTCCGACCAGGCGATGTTCATGTGGCTCGCCATCACGGTCCTCGCGGCGATCGGTTTCCTCGACGACTTCCTCAAGGTTCGTCGTCAGCACAACCGGGGAATCTTCTGGAAGAAGAAGGGCTGGATCACATTCGGCATCGTCGTGGCATTGATGTGGCTCATCGCCGCCCAAACCGGCGTGAGCGAAACCATCTCCTTCACTCGTGCCGAGGTACCGGGTTGGGACGTGAGCACACCAGTGTGGGTGGTGTGGACCGCCTTGATGGTGTGGGCGACCACCAATGCGGTCAACGTGACCGACGGCCTCGATGGCTTGGCGGCGGGTTCGGCGATGTTCGGATTCGGAGCCTTCGGACTCATCGCTTATTTCGCATTCCGCAATTCCGACATCTATTCCTCGATCGTGAACCCGCTCGATCTCGCGGTACTCGCCGCGGCGATGGCGGGAGCCTGCGGCGGTTTCCTCTGGTGGAACGCCGCACCGGCGCGAATCATCATGGGGGACGTCGGAGCGCTCGGAATCGGCGCGGCACTCGGCTTGCTCGCGGTCACCACCAACACCCACTTCCTGCTGCCGATCATCTGTGGCATCAACGTGATGGAGGCGGGATCAGTGGCGATCCAAATGGGGGTGTTCAAGGCCAGTGGTCGAAAGAAGCGATTGTTCAAGATGTCGCCGATCCATCACCATTTCGAATTGTCGGGGTGGCCGGAAACCACGGTCATCATTCGCTTCTGGTTGCTCGCCGCGCTGTGCGTCGCCGCCGGAGTCGCACTCTTCATCGCCGACTTCACCAACGAGATCCGTCTCATCGGGGACGTGGTGCCGTGAGCGTCCTCGTGTACGGATTGGCCGTCGCCGGCCGCAGCACCGCCCGATTCCTCGCCGCCCGCGGCGAGTCGGTGGTCGTTGCCGACGATCGAGTGTCGCGCGACTACGAGGAGTTTGCGAAGTCCATCGGTGCAGAATTGCTGAGCGGACCCGATGCCGCAATGGCCTGCGCCCGACGAATGACGGAATTCTCGCTCGTGACCCCGAGTCCCGGGGTGCCCGAGACGCATCCGGTCATCGTGAGCGCCGAGCGGGCGGGCGTGGAGATTGCGTCCGAGATCGAACTGGCCTACCGGAGCGAGGAGGCCAGCGGCTCACCGCGACCGATCGTCGCCATCACGGGCACCGACGGCAAGACGACCACGACGTTGATGGCGGCCGCGATGCTCTCGGCGTCGGGCCACAAGGCTGCCGCGGTCGGCAACACCGAGACGCCGTGGGTGGAGGTGCTCGACGAGGCGCACGACGCCTATGCCGTTGAGTGCTCGAGTTTCCGACTCCATTACACGAAGGAATTCCGCGCGGTGGCAGCGACATGGCTCAATCTGGCACCCGATCATCTCGATTGGCATCGAGACATCGACTCGTATCGCCGCGCGAAGGAGCGAATCTGGGTGGCTGCTCGCGACACCGATGTGGCGGTTGCTCCGATTCGAGATGCTTCGATCGTCGCAAGTGCTCGTTCCAGCGCGGCGCGTGTCGTGACGTTCGGGTTGGAGGGTGCCGATTATCGCATCGAACACGACGCGCTGGTCGGACCTCGGGGTCGAATCGTCGACGTCGGACAATTGGGTCGGGCGCTGCCGCACGATCTGACGAATGCCCTCGCTGCCAGCGCCCTCGTACTGGAGTCGGGACTCGGAACGGTCGAGGGCGTCGCGAACGCGCTGTCCCGTTACCAGCACGCCCCGCACCGAATCCAGTTCGTGGCGGAGGTCGATGGTGTTTCGTACTACAACGACAGCAAAGCCACGAGCCCGCACGCCGCACAGGCAGCGCTCGGCTCCTTCGAGCGAATCGTGTTGATTGCCGGAGGAAAGAACAAGGGACTCGACCTGTCATCGATGGCGAGTCAGCCTCGACGCATGCGCGGTGTGGTTGCCATCGGTCACTCGGCGTCGTTGATTGAGTCGGCCTTCACCGGCGTGTGCGACGTCGTCCGAGCGGAGTCGATGGAGCACGCCGTGCACGCCGCCCGTCGTCTGGCCGAACCCGGGGACGTCGTGTTGTTGTCGCCGGGCTGCACGTCCTACGACTGGTATTCCAACTACGGCGAACGGGGCGACGACTTCGCTCGCATCGTCAACGATCTCACGAAGGAGAACACGAAATGACGACGGTGAACGTAGACCCATCCGACGGCTTTGCCGTTCCCTCACTGAGCGAACGTCGTCGCGCGGTGCTCACCGGTCGGCGACACTCGGGTCGGGCGGTCGCGGAGACGGAGCCGAGTCGATTGTTCTATGCGATCCTCCTCGTCATCACCGTGCTCGTGGCCATGGGTCTCGTGATGGTGCTCTCCGCCTCGTCCATCGTCTCGGTGAACAACGGTGGGTCGGCGTTCACGATGTTCCGCAAGCAATTGATGTGGGCCATCTTCGGTGTCGCCATCGCAGCCGGCACCTATCGAATGCCGTATCGAACCTGGCAGAAACTGAACAAACCGATGCTCGCGGTGGTGTTCGTGCTCAATCTGCTTCCGTTCACGCCGATCGGCATCACGGTCAACGGCGCGCGGGCGTGGGTGGAGATGGGATTCATCAGGTTCCAGCCCTCGGAATTGCTCAAGTTCGCCCTCATCGTCTATCTCACCAACAATCTCGGTCGCCGTCAGCGCGAACTCACCGACTTCAAGCGCACGTTCCGCCCGGCTCTGCTCGCCTGGATCCTCGCGGCGGGAATCGCGATGTTGCAGAGCGACCTCGGTGCAGCCATCGTCCTTTCGGGTATCGCCTTCACGGTGCTCTACATGGCGGGATGTCCGGTTCGCTGGATCGGTGCGACGGCGGCACTCGCACTGGTGGCCGGAATGCTCTACATCGTCAGCTCGGCTTCACGGTGGAGTCGCTGGACGGCGTTCTTCGACATCGAAGGAAATCGCGAACACACGAGTTACCAGGTGTGGCAATCGATGTTGAGTATCTCCAACGGTGGAATCCTGGGAGTCGGACCGGGTGCCGGAACGAGCAAGTGGGGTTACGTTCCACTCGCGCACAGCGACTTCATCTTCACCGTGATCGCCGAGGAGTTCGGTCTCTTCGGATCGACGCTCGTGATCGGCGGATTCTTCGCCCTGGCCTTCCTCGGATTCGTCGTGGCGATGAAGGCGCCCGACTACTCCGGTGCACTCCTCGCCGCCGGTATCACCGTCTGGTTCGCCGTGCAGGCGATGATCAACGTCGGAGGCGTCGTCGGAGCGATGCCGGTGACGGGGCTCACGCTTCCGCTGATTTCGTACGGTGGCAGTTCGTTGCTGATCACGCTCGGCGCCGCGGGATTGCTCCTGAACATCGCGCGCAAGGTGTCGTGACACCGCAACGGCGACTTCGGTAGCGGTAGCGTTCGGCTCAGTCTCGTGACCACTACGAACGTGCCTTCGTCGCCGCGCGTGTTCGCGGTAATCGCAGGTGGCGGCACCGCCGGCCACATCGTTCCCGCATTGGCGATTGCCGAACAACTCGTGGACCGCGGACGGGCACCACGTTCCATAGCGTTCGTCGCGTCCCGGCGTCCATCCGACGAGCGCTTGTTGGCGGACACCGAACATCCGCGGCTACTGCTCGACGTGGACGGCCTCCAACGCAGCCTGTCTCCGCGGGCCGTGCTGCGGACGCTGCTCGCGCTACCGAGATTGGTGGTCGCAACGGCGTTGACCACCCGACAGTTTCGGCTGTGGCGGCCCCGAGTGGTGGTGAGCGTCGGTGGATTCGCCAGCGAACCTGCAGTTCGTGCCGCCGGAGCCCTTCGAATACCCGTGGTCGTCGTGAGTTACGACCAACGTCCCGGACTGGCCACACGACGACAGGCTCGCAAGGCCGCTGCGGTGGCGACCGCTTTCGCCGGTTCGCCACTGCCGGGTGCAAAACACACCGGTGCACCGGTGCGCAACGGAGTACGGCGGCTGCTACGTAATTCGGCGGCCGACCCGCACGCTCGGGCCCGTGCGGCGGCGACGTTCGGAATCGATCCGCGTCGACGCATCATCGTGGTGATGGGTGGATCGCTGGGCTCGCAGGTCGTGAACGGAGCAATCGAGGAGTTCGTGCGTCACCAGGGGTCCCGCAGCGACGTGGCGATCCTCCACCTGGCGGGCGAGCGGTACATGTCCACTGCGTTCGCTGCGCCGGAGGGCGCGGCCCTGCACTACGTCCGCCGAGCGAGCCACCACGACATGTCCGAGGTATGGCAGATCGCCGACGTCACCGTTTGTCGAGCAGGTGCCAGCACCATCGCCGAACTGATCACCGTCGGCTCGGCGGCGCTCGTCATACCGTGGGCGCAGGCAGCCGACGATCATCAACTCGTCAACGCTCGATGGTTGCGGGACAATGGCGGTGCACTCATGGTCGAGGAATCGGAGGTTGGAGTTCGATTCGAGACGGAACTACTCCGACTCATCGATGATTCGGTGTTGCGTGAACGACTGGCCGCCAAATCGTACGCCTTGGGGGCGCTCAATCGATCGTCGGCAATCGGCTCGCTCGTCGAGTCGGTGGCTCGGTGAGGCGCGCATGAATCCTTCGGGTGAACGATGAGCGAGTCACTACGACGGGTGCACATCGTCGGGGTGGGCGGACCGGGAACCAGCGCCATCGCGATCATCCTCCGCGAGATGGGTGTGACGGTTTCGGGGAGCGACGTGCACGAATCCGCCGCGCTGGAGCGGTTGCGCCGCATCGGGGTACGGGTGAACGTACCGCATGATGCAAACGCAGTGACGGGGAGCGACGTCGTTGCACACTCCGCCGCGATTCGCGTCAACAACATGGAATTGGCGGCGGCCCGAGCAGCGGGAATTCGCGTCTGGTCGCGGGCGCAGATGCTGTCGTGGATTGCGAAGCAGTGTCGTACCGTCGCGGTCGCCGGTACGCACGGCAAGACCACCACGACCACGTTGCTCACCCTGGTGCTGCGGGCCGTGGGTCGCGATCCGGGGTATCTCATCGGGGCCGATGTCCCGCAACTTGCCCGGAGCGCCCACTGGGGGAGCGAGATCTTCGTGGTCGAGGCCGACGAGAGCGACTCCAGCCATCGCGCCATCGCACCGCACTCCACGATCCTCACCAACGTCGACGTGGATCATCTCGACGAACACGGATCGTTCGACGGCATCGTGGACTCCTTCGACTCCTACCTCGCGGCGATTCCCCACGTCAAAGTGGTGTGTGGCGACGACCCGACGGCGGCACGTCTGGGTCGCAAGCACGGGGCGTTGCTGTACGGCACGAACGACTCGAACTCCACCGACTACGCCGTACGTGCCACCGACGTTCGCTTCGGAGACGGAAGAATCGACTTCGTCGCTGGCACACCGTGGGGTAGCGCGGCGATGTCGGTGGCACTACGAGGAATGCACAACGTGCGCAACGTCCTGGCGGCGGTCGCGATGGCCGGCAGCCTCGGGGTGAGTCCCGCCGAGTCCGCGGCTGCGCTCCGGGAGTTCCGCGGTGTCCACCGTCGATTCGACGTGCGGGCAACCCACGGCGGGGCGACGTTCGTCGACGACTATGCACACCTCCCGGCGGAGATCGCAGCGGTGCTGGCGGGCGTGCGGGCCGAGCAATCGCGGTGGCGCCGCATCATCGCGGTGTTCCAACCGAACCGTTTCAACCGAATGGCAGTCTTGTCCGATGCCTACGGCGACGCGTTCGTCGATGCCGATCTTGTGGTGGTTACCGACATCTACGCGTCGGGTACGGAGCGGATCGAGGGCGTCACCGGAAAACTGGTCGTCGACGCGATTCGTGGGGCACATCCGAAAGCCCGGGTCGAGTGGAAGCCGAATCGAGGCGAGCTCGTCGACTTCGTCGCGAATGAAGTACGCGAGGGAGACCTTTGCATCTCGATGGGCTGCGGTGACATCGAGACGCTCCCCGACGAGGTAGTGGCGCGTCGGGGAGAATAGGAACGTGCCCGCCGACGACACCGACAACTTTGCGCGCAACCAGCGCGCACTCGACAGGCTGGGCATCCTGCTCGGTCCCCGGGTGCAACGCGACGTACCACTCGGGCCGTACACCACCTACAAGGTGGGCGGTCCCGCCAATCTGTTCCTGACGGCCCGCTCGATCGACGACCTGCACGCCGTGAGCAACGCACTGCGGGAGCAGAAGGTTCCGCTCCTCGTCATCGGTCGTGGGAGCAACCTCCTCGTGTCCGACGACGGCTTCGATGGACTCGTGATCGTGCTCGGCGAATTCGCCGAGGAAATCAACTGGCCGCAGCGGCCTGCCGTTCCCCGCGTGATCGTCGGTGGGGCGGTGCCTCTTCCGGTTCTGGCGCGACAGAGCGTCGCCCGCGGCTTGACCGGAGCCGAGTGGTGCGTCGGTGTGCCCGGCTCGGTGGGAGGTGCGGTACGGATGAATGCTGGCGGCCACGGCTCCGACATTGCGTCGAGTCTCGAGTCTGCCAAGATCTTCCATCTCGGCAAGGGAATCATCGCCAACGTGCAATCGCGGGATCTCGGGCTGCGATTTCGCGGCAGCGACTTGCAGGCCCATCACGTCGTTTTGTCGGCCGCGTTCGCACTCGGTTGGGGCGACCAATCCGCAAGTGAGTCGGAGATTTCGGAGATCGTGCGCTGGCGTCGCGAACACCAACCCGGTGGTCAGAACGCCGGCTCGGTGTTCGTGAATCCGCAGCCCGGCGGTGGGTCGGCCGGGGCGATCATCGATCGACTCGGTCTACGTGGATTGCGAATCGGTTCGGCGGTCGTCTCGGACAAACATGCCAACTTCATCCAAAGCGACGTCGACGGCAGCGCCGAAGACGTGGCCCTGCTCATGGCGGAGGTTCGGTCCAGGGTGCGCGAGGAGTTGAACATCGATTTGCGAAGCGAGGTTCGTCTCGTCGGCTTCGACCCTGAAACCGCCACGGAAGCGGGCGCACTCCTCGGCGGTGGACGAGATTCGACGGAATCGTCGCCCCGGACCTTGACGCGGCTGGACGAACTGTTCGGACCGTTGGCGACCGACGACACGCTCAGTGCCGTCACGATGTCGCCCCCACTTCCGCTGGAAGCAGTCGCCGAGCTCCGCGAGTTGTTCGACGGCACCGGGGCAACGTCGCGACCCGACGATTCCGATGTATCCCCGCAGCCAGACACTTCGACGAACGTTTCCGATGTCGCCTCCGGTGAGACGCCCGTTGCGCCGGTGGTCGACATCTCGACTGCCGCACAGTCACGCATCGAGTCGGACACCGCGGCAGGTGTCCCGGTCGTCATCGACGATGCCGAACATCTGCTTCCCCACGAACGGAGCGAGGGTTCGGCAACCTTGTCGCTCGACCCGACGAGTCCGTTCTCGACCGGCAGCGTCGTGGTACCCGGCACGTCGCTGGCGGACGTCATCGTCGATGATCGCATCGGTCGGCGTTCGTGGTTGAAGCGTCTGTTGCCACGACGCGTGTCGCCGTTCGTTGGTTTTGGTGTCGTCATCGCCGTCATCGCGCTGGCCCTCGTGGTCTTGGCATCGCCGATCTTCGCGGTGCGTCGAATCGACATCACCGGCGTGACCTACACCGATGCCGCGCTCGTCGAGGACGTGAGTGATTCGTTGCGAGGAGCGAGCGTCTTCACCGCCGATCTCGACGGTGCGCAACGACGACTCGAAGGCGACCCGTGGGTGGCGCGAGCAAGACTGTCGTGGTACCTGCCGAACCGAGTCACGATCGAGGTCGATGAACGCCAGGCCGTGGCGTGGTTCGTCGGTGTCGACAATCGAGCCCGTGTCCTCGACTTCGAGGGTCGGGTACTCGCCGTACTGGACGGACAGCCCACGCAGATCATGAAGATCGAGGGTGTCGGACCGAATCTGCCGCCCGGAACCGTACCTTCGTTGGTGTATCAAGCGGCGGCGCAACTCGCGGTGTCGTTCCCGGCGAGCCTGGCTCCGCGAGTGAAGCACGTCAACGTGGATGGTCCGGAATCGCTCGGCTTCACGCTCAAGGCGGGCACCGTGGTGACCCTCGGGGCTCCGGTCGATATTCGCGGCAAACTCATCAGTGTGGTCACCGTGCTCAATCAGCAGAACGAGGACTTCATCGCCGGGATCGACGTGTCCGCTGGACAACCGGTCGTGCGCAACGACTAGTGTGCCTTCAGTAGAGGTTGAGCCTCATGCTCAACCTGGGGGTAAGACAAATCATGCCGAGCAACTCGCAGAATTCGCCGATCGCTGTCATCAAGGTCGTTGGAATCGGCGGCGGTGGTGTCAACGCCGTCAACCGAATGATTGACGCAGGGTTACGAGGAGTCGACTTCGTCGCCATCAACACCGATGCGCAAGCGCTCATCATGAGCGACGCCAGCTACAAGATCGACATCGGACGCGAACTCACGCGCGGGCTCGGTGCGGGAAGCGATCCGGAAGTTGGCCGTGAGGCAGCCGAAGCGCATCGCGACGAGATTCAAGAACACCTCGCGGGCGCCGACATGGTGTTCATCACCGCGGGCGAAGGTGGCGGTACGGGTACGGGGGCCGCACCGGTGGTTGCAGAGATAGCCAAGGCCGAAGGTGCCCTCACCATCGGCATCGTGACCCGGCCATTCAACTTCGAGGGACGTCGACGATCGGTGCAGGCCGATCAAGGCATCGCCAAATTGAAGGACAAGGTCGACACGCTCATCGTGATTCCCAACGAGAAGCTGCTCTCCATTGCCACCGACAAGACCACGCTCCTCGATGCATTCAAGAAGGCCGACGAAGTGCTCATGCAAGGCGTTTCCGGCATCACCGGAATCATCACCACGCCCGGTCTCATCAACACCGACTTCGCCGACGTGAAGACGATCCTCGCCAATGCCGGCTCATCGCTCATGGGAATCGGAGTCGCCAGTGGCGACAAGCGTGCGTCGAACGCGGCGATTGCCGCGATCACCTCACCGATGCTCGAGGCCGCAATCGAAGGAGCCCGTGGAATCTTGTTGAACGTCGCGGGTCCGTCGGACATGAGTTTGTTCGAACTCAACGAAGCCGCCGAAACCGTGCAGCGCGTCGCGCACCAGGATGCAAACATCATCCTCGGTACCGTCATCGACGACGATCTCGGCGACGAGGTCCGAGTCACGGTGATCGCGTCGGGATTCGAGCGTTGGGACTCCGGGGCGGGACGTATCGGCAATCGCATCGACGGCACCTCCACTCGGGGTGAGGCTCGACCAGAGGCCGGCAAGGGCAGTTCACGACTCCGTGAAATCTTCGGCTCGGACGACGGCGGGGACGACGATCTCGACGTGCCCGATTTTCTCAAGTAGTCGCACGTCGTTGGACGAGTCGGCAGTCGCTCGTCGGCTGGCGAACCTGCGCGAAACGGTGCGCATCGGTGCCCGGCGTGGACCGGTGTCGATTTGTGCGGTGACCAAGGGTTTCGGCTCGGAGGTCGTCGCACTCGCCCAGCGTCTCGGGTGCGACGCGATCGGTGAGAACTACGCCCAAGAGGTGCAATCCAAGATCGCCGAGGTGGGAACGCACCACCCGCCGGTGCATTTCATCGGGCGCCTCCAATCCAACAAGATTCGGTCGCTCGCCGGGGTGGTGGCGGTGTGGCAGAGCATCGATCGTGCATCATTGGTCGACGAGCTCGCCAAACGGGTTCCGGGAGCCCGAATGTTCGTGCAGGTCAACGCCACGGACGAGGTCGACAAGGGTGGTTGCCGACCCGGGGACGTTGCATCGCTGGTTCGGCGGGCTCGCGACCAGGGACTCCTCGTCGAGGGCGTGATGGCAGTGGGACCCACGAGTGGCGATCCGGTAGCGACGCGGCGGGCCTTCGCTTCGGTGCGCCGAATGGCGGATGACCTCGGGCTCGAGGGCTGCTCGATGGGGATGTCGGGGGACATCGACATCGCTCTGGAGGAAGGCACCACGTTGGTGCGGGTCGGCACGGCCCTCTTCGGCGAGCGTCCGTCGGTGTCGCGCAACCCTGAGGTAATCTAAGCGCCATGTCAATGTTCCGACGGGCCATGGAATACCTGGGTCTTGGAGCCGACGAGGCATATGACGACAGCGACCAATCGGTGCGGGCTCGTCGTCCCGTCCGCAACCGACCGGAACCCCTCGACGATATTGACGATGAGGGCGACATCGACGAGGATTACCCGGAAGTAGCGCCACCACCACGCCGTCCACGAGCGCGTGATGACTCGGGTGTCACCGTGCGTGGACCGGTCGGGCAACCGCCGAAGAATGTGAAGCCGCTCGATTCCTCCACCGTCGAGCCGGTGACGTTGAAACCGACTTCGTATGCACACTGCAAGGAAATCGCGGAGCGTTTCAAGAGCGGTCAGCCGGTGATCATGAACATGATCGCCACCGATGCCGAGGAGGGTCGACGCATCATCGACTTCGTGTCGGGCTTGGCTTTCGGTCTCAACGGCTCACTCGAGCGCATCTCTCGCGGTGTATTTCGCATCACTCCCAACGGTGTGCGAATTCCCCGCGATTAGTCGGCGAGCACATCACCGCATCGCCGTGTTGAATGAAAGGGGAGCCCGTCCATGATTTCACAGTTGATTTCCCTCTATACGTTCGTCATCTTCGTGCGAATCATCCTCAGTTGGTTTCCCAGTGGCAGTCAGGGTGCGTTGGCGTCGGTCACCCGGATCCTGTACCAGGTGACCGAACCCGTACTCGGACCTGCGCGCCGCATCATCCCCAGCATCGGTCCACTCGACATCTCGCCCATCGTCGTCGTCTTCGCGCTCGGCTTCGTGCAACGAATGCTGGCCTCCGCAGGACTGTGACGAGCGCCGACTGATGTCCGGCACGTATCCGCAGGTTGCGGCCCAACCGAACCTTCCCGAACTCGAGGGGCGTGTGCTCGCGTATTGGGAGTCCGACCGGACGTTCGTCGCTTCGGTGGAGCGACATCCGCCGACGTCGGCGAACGGGGAATTCGTTTTCTACGATGGCCCGCCCTTCGCGAACGGCCTCCCGCATTACGGTCACTTGCTGACCGGGTTCGTGAAGGATGCCGTTCCCCGGTATCGCACGATGAGCGGCAAACGCGTCGAGCGACGATTCGGATGGGATTGTCACGGTCTTCCCGCCGAAGCCGAGGCCGAGCGGCAACTCGGTATCTCCGGTCGTCAAGCCATCACCGACTTCGGCATCGACAAGTTCAACGACCATTGCCGAACCTCGGTGCTGCAGTACACGAGCGACTGGCGCCGTTACGTCACCCGCCAAGCGCGCTGGGTGGATTTCGACAACGACTACAAGACCCTCGATTTGCCGTACATGGAGAGCGTCATGTGGGCGTTCAAGACGCTCTGGGACAAGGGACTCGTGTACGAGGGTTTTCGCGTGCTGCCGTATTCGTGGGCGCTCGAAACACCGTTGTCGAACTCCGAAACCCGTCTCGACGACACCTACAAGATGGTGCAGGATCCCGCGCTCACCGTGGGATTCACGCTCGAGTCGGGGGAGCGGATCCTGGCGTGGACCACCACTCCCTGGACGTTGCCTTCCAACTTGGCGCTGGCCGTCGGCGCCGATATCGAGTACGGCATCTACGAAATGCACGGCACGCGGTACATCATGGCCAGCGCCCGACGCGAGGCGTACGCCCGCGAACTCGACGGTGCGGTGCAAGTGGGCGTCATCCACGGTGCCGAACTCGTGGGTCGTCGGTATGCACCGTTGTTGCCGTATTTCGCCGAACGGGCAGCGACCGGGGCGTTTCGCGTCCTTGCCGGTGACTTCGTCACGACGCAGGACGGCACCGGAGTGGTGCACATCGCGCCGGGTTTCGGCGAGGACGACCAACGAATTTGCGCGGAAGCCGGCATCGACCTCGTGGTGCCGGTGGACTCGCGCGGTCGATTCACGAACGAGGTCACCGATCTCGAAGGCCGACAAGTGTTCGAGGCGAACCCACTCATCATCAAGAAACTGAAGGAGCAGGGAGTCGTGCTGCGACACGAAACCTACGACCACTCCTACCCGCACTGTTGGCGCACGGGAACTCCACTCATTTATCGGGCGGTGAGTTCGTGGTTCGTGAACGTGTCGGCGATCAAGGAGCGAATGGTGGCACTCAACCACGGGATCAGCTGGGTGCCCGACCACATTCGGGACGGAAGTTTCGGCAAATGGCTGGAGAATGCACGCGACTGGACCATCAGTCGCAACCGTTTCTGGGGTTCACCCATACCGGTGTGGAAGAGCGACGATCCCGCGTATCCGCGCATCGACGTGTACGGAAGCATCGCCGAATTGGAGCGCGACTTCGGCGTCAGCGTTGCCGACCTCCATCGACCGGTGGTCGACGACTTGGTGCGCCCGAATCCCGACGACCCGACGGGTCGTTCGATGATGCGGCGAGTTCCCGAGGTACTCGATTGTTGGTTCGAGAGCGGGTCGATGCCGTTCGCCCAGGTGCACTATCCATTCGAGAATCGCGAGTGGTTCGAGAGCCACTATCCGGGCGACTTCATCGTGGAGTACATCGGACAGACGCGGGGCTGGTTCTACACCTTGCACGTTCTGGCGACGGCGCTCTTTGATCGCCCCGCATTCAAGAGTTGCGTCAGTCATGGAATCGTGCTGGGGGACGACGGACAGAAGATGTCCAAGAGTCTGCGCAATTATCCGGATCCGATGCAGGTGTTCGACACCTACGGCGCAGACGCCATGCGTTGGTACCTGTTGTCGTCCTCGATCCTGCGCGGTGCCGACTTCTCCGTCACCGAGGCGGGAATTCGCGACACCGTGCGACAGAACATCCTTCCGTTGTGGAACTCGTGGTACTTCCTGTCCTTGTATGCGAACGCGGCGAACACCAGGGGTGTCTTCGACACATCGAGCCAGAACGTGCTCGACCGCTACATCATCGCCAAGTGCCGATCACTGGTGGAGTCGACGACGATCGCCTTCGACCGCAACGATCTTTTCGAGGCCTGTGCGCGGGTGCGCGACTTCGTGGACGTGCTCACCAACTGGTACATCCGCCGTAGTCGCGACCGTTTCTGGGAGGGCGATCAGGATGCCATCAACACGCTGCACAGCGTGCTCGTCATCGTGTGCCGCGTCGCGGCGCCGCTCCTTCCGCTCACCACCGAGGAGGTGTACCGCGGACTCACCGGCGAACGGAGCGTTCACTTGACTGATTGGCCGACGACCGATGGGCTGTCGGCGGCGGAGGACCTGACGTCGGCGATGGACCTCGCCCGTGACGTGTGCTCGACGACGTTGTCGTTGCGCAAGTTGCACCAATTACGTGTTCGGCAACCACTCTCTTCGCTCGTGGTCGCAAGTTCGCGTGCGGACCTGCTCGGAGCATTCATCGACGTCATCAAGGACGAGGTGAACGTCCGTGACGTCGTGTTGAGCACGAGCGTCGACGACCATGCCCGCCGAGAACTCGTGGTGACGCCGGCTGCACTGGGTCCGCGATTGGGTGCCGAGACGCAGAAGGTCATCAAGGCGGTGAAACAGGGCGACTGGAGGATCGAATCCGACAAGGTGACGGCGGGCGGTGTGGAGTTGCGCGACGGAGAGTTCTCACTCCGGTTGGTGGCAACGGGAGAAGGCGAACGAGGTAGCGCGGCATTGTCCGACGGGTCGGGAATCGCCGTTTTGGATCTGACCGTCACCGACGACCTGCGCAGGGAGGGTGTGGCCCGGGACGTCGTTCGACTCGTGCAACAGGCGCGTCGCGACGCAGGACTTCACGTCTCCGATCGCATCCGACTGGTACTCGGAGTGCCCCCGGAAATGATGGTTGCACTCCGCGAACACGAGCAGATGCTCGGTGTGGAGACGTTGTCCAGGGAGATTCGCATCGTCGACGTCGCTGCTGCCGGCGCACCGACGACGACGCTCGACGACCTGCCACTCCATGTGGGCGTGGAGCGGCTACCCTGACGGGGTCATGAACGCAGCCGCCAGGCGCAAGGCAGCGCAAAAGAAACGAATCGCCCTGAAGAAAAAGGCCGCTGCCAAACGGCGGGCACTGGAAGACCTTCGTCGCCGCAAGGCCAAACGATTGGCCGAGGAGAAGCGCCGCAAGGCCAAGCGACTCCTCGAAGACAAGCGACGAAAGGCAAAGAAGTTGATGGAGGAACAGCGCCGCAAGGCCAAACGATTGGCCGAGGAGAAGCGCCGCAAGGCCAAGAAGGCCCTCGAGGAGAAGCGTCGCAAGGAGGTCCGTCGCAAGGCCGAGGCTGC
Source organism: Actinomycetota bacterium (assembly GCA_005793785.1). Classification (GTDB taxonomy): domain Bacteria; phylum Actinomycetota; class Acidimicrobiia; order Acidimicrobiales; family Ilumatobacteraceae; genus F1-60-MAGs027. Next base: position 38,168 of record SXPW01000140.1, read on the forward strand.
ACGACGTGCGTCCGCCGCGAAGAAGAAGGTCGACGAGCGCAAGCGCAAGCAGGCGCGACTTCAACTCGAGCGGGAGCGCAAGCGCAAGCGAATCGAGATGGAACGCGAGCGCAAGCGGGTGGCGAGAGCCAAGCTGGTCGAGCGCAAGCGCATCGCCAAGGAGAAACTGGCGGAGAAGCGTCGCCGTGATCTCGAGCGTCAAGTCGCCATCGAGGAGCGAAAACGCGAACAGGCTCGCAAGCGTGCGATCATCGAAGAAGAGCGTCGTGAGAAACAACGCGAGCGCGACAAGATCACGAAGGCCCGCGATGCCGAACGCATGGCTCGTGAAGCCGAACGCGCCCGCATTCGAGCCCTTCGCGACGAAGAAGAGGCCCGAATCCGTGCCCAGCAGGAAAAGGCGATGGCCAAGCCGGTCAAGCCGCCGATCTTCAAGCTCGATTCGGTGGATGGCATCACCCCAACCAAGGAGTTCGACCTCGCCTTCCTCAAGTCCCAACGGGCATTGTTGCTCGAGAAGCGAATCGAACTGGTTGGCCAGGCCAAGCGCCTGTCCCAGGAGGCACAGGAGATCGTCGCAAACCAGGAGATGGGTGACGTCGACTTCGGTGAGGAAGGCGGCGAGGGCGACACCATGGTGGTGGAGCGCGAACGGGATCTCATCCTCTCCGATCAGGCACTAGCCGAAGTCGAGGCCATCGATGCGGCGCTGAAGCGGATGGAGATCGGCGAGTACGGCTACTCGTCGTATTCCGGTCTCCCGATCCCACGCGAACGACTCGAGGTGCTGCCCTGGGCCACCGAGCTCGTCACCGAACGCGCCGGCGGTCTGGGAAGTAGATGAGTCGCGCAGCGGCGCGACGTCTCCCGTACCTCGTCGTCGTCATCGTCGTTGTCGACCAACTCACCAAACATTGGGCGTTGGGACGTCTCTCGGGGAATCGCACGATCGACCTCGTCGGATCGCTGCGATTCAACCTGGCGTTCAACAAGGGAATGGCATTCTCCCAAGCAACGGGCGCGGGACCGGTGATCGGCGGAATGGGCTTCGTCGTCGTGATCGTCCTGGTGTTGTGGTTGTGGCGCCGTGCCGAAGGAGTTGCGGCGTTCGCTGCTTCGCTCATCGTCGGTGGTGCCGTCGGGAATCTGATCGACCGACTCTTCCGCGGTGAAGCGTGGTTGCGTGGCGCGGTCGTCGATTTCATCGATTTGCAATGGTTCCCGGTGTTCAACGTTGCGGACTCGGCCATCACCATCGGGGCGGTGCTGATGATCGTGGCGTCGTTGCGCAAGGACGCCGTCACCACATGACCGACGACACGGGTGGCCTCGCGCGACGAATCACCGAAACGATTCCGGCGTCGCTCGCCGGGGTGCGCATCGATCGCGTGGTGTCGCTCATCGCCGACATCAGTCGGAGTGCCGCATCGGCGCTCATCGAATCCGGTGGGGTGTCGGTGGATGGTGCCGTGGTAACGGCGGGCAAGGAGAAAATGACGGAGGGGCAACTCATCGTCGTCGACGTCACGCAAGCGAAGGGCCCCGCATTACCCGAGCCGGATTCCAGCGTGTCGCTCGACGTGGTGTACGCCGACGACGACGTGATCGTCGTGAACAAGGACGCGGGAGTGGTGGTCCATCCGGGAGCCGGGAATCAGTCGGGCACCCTGGTGAACTTCCTCCTTGCCGCCTACCCGGAGATTGCCGTCGTGGGTGATCCGATGCGACCCGGTCTCGTCCACCGCCTCGATGCCGGCACGACGGGGCTCCTCGTGGTGGCGCGCACGCCGGCGGCGTACGAATCGTTGGTGGGGCAATTGGCGTCGCGCAGCGTTACACGGGTGTATTCGGTACTCGTGTGGGGTGTTCCCGTGTCGATGAATGGGGTCATCGATGCTCCGATCGGACGGGATCAACGAGATCCCACTCGAATGGCCGTCGTCGTCGATGGGCGGGCCTCACGAACCCACTATGCGGTGCAGCGCGCGTTCCATGAACCCAAGGACGCCGCGCTGGTCGAGTGTCGTCTCGAAACGGGACGCACGCACCAGATTCGTGTGCACCTGGCGTCGATCGGTCATCCGGTCGTGGGGGACGCAACCTACGGCGGTGTTCGCGCGGGTCTCCGGGCGAAGCGACCGATGTTGCACGCGCAGGAACTCGCCTTCGATCATCCGGTCAGTGGCGAACGTCGGACGTTCACCGCTACCACGCCCGCCGACTTCGACGACATGCTGGCCGCACTTGCTTGAGTGTGAAATCAACCGTTCAGGGAGATTCGTTCGGCCACGGTGACTCGCCGCGCGCAGCCGTGAGGACTCCACCCAGGGTGAACTGAGTGAGGTGGTCGCGCATGTGTTCGCCGACCGAATGCCAGATCGCCAAGAGGACGCACTGACCCTCGTGGTCGCAAGCGCCGTCTCGATGCGGTTCACCGAAATCGCCGAGGGATATCGGCCCGTCAACCGCCGACAGAATTTCCGAGAGCAGGATCTTGTCCGGGTGTCGGGCGAGGGTGTAGCCGCCGCCCACACCGCGTTTCGAATGCACCAAGCCGGCACCCTTCAGCGCCAACAAGATCTGTTCGAGATACGGCTGGGGGAGGGCGGTTCGTGTGGCGATGTCGCGCACCGAGATTGGTCCGGGTTCATCGGAATGCAGCGCCAGCGACAACATCGCGCGACAGGCGTAGTCGCCCCGCGTCGATACTCGCACGCCCCCAATCTAAACGCTCGGCGCCCCGTCGCCGCTTGACTACAGGTGACATGTCTCGTGGTTCCTCCAACCCCTCGGGTCACGTTGCGCGAATTCCCCGAATCGCCGACGAACTGCCGCGGTGCCCCGATTACTCGGGTGCCTGCGTCACCAACGTCGTACCATCCCTCCTCGGACCAGGCGGAACCGACGACCTTCCGTCGTTCTTCCCCGACGTCGTTCGCGGAGCCCGTCAGGTCGTGCTCCTCGTCATCGACGGACTCGGCTGGCATCAATTGCGTGATCGCATCGACAATTCGCCCCGGGTGACCGCCACGTTGGCATCCATGAGTGGTTCGTCGATCACCACGATTGCACCGACCACGACCGTGACTGCGCTCACGTCCATCACGACTGGTGCGGCACCTGGTGAACACGGGCTCGTCGGCTACCGCATCGATTTTTCCGGTCGCGTCGTGCAGATGTTGCGCTGGGCGGACGAAGGTGGCGACGTTCGACGACGGCTCACGCCGCGGGACGTGCAACCATGTCCTCCGTTCCTGGGCTCGCGCGTACCCGTTCTGTCCAAGGCGGAGTTCGACGGCACCGCGTTCACCGAGTCGCATCTGCGGGACCAGCGCATGTTCAGTTGGCGGGCGATGTCGAGCATGGTGGTGGACGTGCGGAGCCTTCTCGCACGCGGCGAACGATTCGTGTACTGCTATTACGACGGAATCGACAAGATCGCCCACGAGCGCGGCTTCGGCGACCATTACGACGCCGAGTTGCTCACGGTGGACCGCCTCATCGCCGACATCGCGACGGTCCTGCCGCGCGACGCCGTGCTACTCATCACGGCCGACCACGGTCAGGTGATGGTGGGAGAACATACGATGCCACTCGCGCCCGCGGTCACGCAATTGCTCACCCACCAATCAGGGGAAGGTCGGTTCCGCTGGTTGCACGTCGCCGGTGGACGAGTGGACGAGGTAGTGGCCGCAGCAAGGAGTCACCACGGCGACGTGGCCTGGGTGATGACCCGCGACGAGATGATCGACCAGGGATACTTCGGACGACGCGTCAACGATGTGGTTCGCCGGCGGTTGGGCGACGTTGCAGTGATGGCCAAGCACGAGGTCAGTTTCGACGACCCGGCCGACAAGACGTACTTCTCCCTGCAATGTCGCCATGGCTCGCTGACGTCCGCGGAGGTCGACGTGCCGTTGTTGGCCGTCGGCGCACGCTGATAGAACTAACCAACCATGAGTGATACCACCCCCGAACGCGGCGAGTTGTTGGACGGGTTGAACGCCCTCGCAACCGGTGAAGGCGGGAAGGACGGTGGAAACGAAACCGTGCAGGAACCTGCAAAGGTCATGCGCATCGGCTCGATGATCAAGGGATTGCTGGAGGAAGTTCGCCAGATGCAACTCGACCAGCCCAGTCGTGAACGGCTGGCCGAGATCTACGAGCGATCGGTCGTCGAACTCGCCGATGCTATTTCACCGGATTTGCGCGAGGAACTCCAGACGCTCGCCCTGCCGTTCAAGGACGGTGACGTTCCCAGCGATGCGGAATTGCGGGTTGCCAAGGCGCAGTTGGTCGGCTGGCTGGAGGGACTCTTCCACGGCATTCAAGCGACATTGTTCGCCCAACAATTGGCTGCCCGCCAACAACTCGAGCAGATGCGTCAGTTGCCGGCATCGGGTGCGACGCCACCCGAGCGTCCGGGCACGTACATTTAGCAACGCCGTTCGGCGCGAATCGCTCAATCGCTCGCCCCGCGAGAGCCCGCTGGTACTCTCGGCTTTCCTGCAATGGCATCGTCGTTCACCCACCTTCACGTTCACACCGAATTCTCGATGCTCGACGGTGCAGCGCGAGTCGACGACCTCATCCAACGGGCGGTGGATGACGGCCAAACCGCCCTCGGCATCACCGACCACGGCAACATGTACGGCGTACTCGAGTTCTACCAGTCGTGTCGCAAGGCCGGCATCACGCCGATCATCGGCACCGAGGCGTACATGGCATACGAGTCGCGATTCGAGCGACCCCAGCGGAGGGGTTCCGGCGACGACGACTCGGGTGGTGACACCGAGGCCGGTCGCAAGTTGTACTACCACCTCACACTGTTGTGCGAGAACAACGTCGGCTACCGAAATCTCATCAAACTGTCCAGTCAGGCGTTCCTCGAGGGCTACTACTACCAACCGCGAATGGATTGGGAACTCCTGGAGCGCCACCACGAGGGTCTCATCGCCACCACCGGCTGTCTCGGTGGACACGTGCTCCAAGCGCTCATGCGCAATGATTACGACGAAGCCAAACGCACCGCGGCCCGTTTGCAGGAGATTTTCGGTCGCGACAACCTCTTCGTAGAACTCCAGGACCACGGCATCGCCGACCAGCGGCGAACGATGAGCGATCTCATCCGAATCGCCCGCGAGATCGATGCCCCGCTACTCGGTACGAACGACTCGCATTACGTGCATCGACACGACGCACAGGCGCACGACGCGTTGTTGTGCGTCCAGACCGGCTGCACCATCAATCAGAAGGGCCGATTCAAGTTCGAGGGGGAGGAGCATTACCTCAAGTCGGCATCCGAGATGCGACAGTTGTTCCGCGAAACCCCCGACGCGTGCGACAACACCTTGTGGATCGCCGAGCGCGCCAATACCACGATCGAGTTCGGTAAATACGTGTTGCCGGACTTTCCGATTCCCTCGGGATTCGCCGATGATCGCGCATACCTGGAGCACCTCACGCGTGAAGGTGCCGCACAACGTTGGGGTGCGGAGATCCCCAAGGCCGTCGTCGAGCGCATCGCCTACGAACTCAAGGTCATCTGCGACATGGGATTTGCCTCCTACTTCCTCATCGTGTGGGACCTCATTCGTCATGCCCGCGAACGGGGGATTCGAGTCGGTCCTGGTCGTGGCTCCGCGGCAGGCTGCGCCGTTGCCTACGCGTTGCGCATCAC
>SXPW01000141.1 GCA_005793785.1 Actinomycetota bacterium
ATCCGAAGTCAGATGCTCTATCCATTGAGCTACGAACGCTGGTGAGCGCCACGCTACCGCCTGCCATAATCGGGTAATGCCACTTCATGCGCAAACTGCTGGCGTTCTTGAATTCATGAAGCAACTCGGTGCCCCGCCGCTGCACGAACTGTCGCCGGCCGAGGGCCGAGCCAATTATCTCGCCATGCGTGTGCCATCAACGGTCAAACTCCACGAAGTCCGCGACTTCGAAGCCGGTGGTGTGAAGTGCCGTCTCTATCGCTCGAGTGATTCAACTTCTGCACCACTCCTCATCTATTACCACGGTGGCGGCTGGGTTATCGGCGACCTCGATACCCACGACGACATTTGCCGAAAATTGGCGCGCGATGCCGGGTGCAGCGTGGTTGCCGTGGATTACCGCCTCGCGCCGGAGCATCCAGCGCCCGCGGCGTTGGACGATTGCATCGCAGCCACCAAATGGATGTTTTCGAACGCCGCGACGATCGGTGTCGATCCAGCGCGCGTTGCAATCGGTGGCGACTCGGCCGGCGGCAATCTGGCTGCACTCGTCTCGCTTCACGCTGGTGTGAATCCTGTGTTCCAGTTGTTGGTGTACCCGGCCACGGACATGCGAATGGACTACCCGAGTCATCGGGAGAACGCCCAGGGATACCTTCTCACCGCAGACTCCATGACGTGGTTCATCGGTCACTATCTCCAGGGAGACGAACGAAAGAAGCATGAACCCCTGTATTCGCCGATCCTCAGCGATGACGGCACCCTGAAGAAGTCCCCACCAACCCTTGTGATTACCGCCGAATTCGATCCACTCCGCGACGAAGGGGAGGCCTACGCCGCGCGACTGGCGGCAGTGGGGGTACCAACTTCCACCGTGCGATTCAACGGTCAGATTCACGCCTTTTTTGGGATGAGTGAACTGTTGGACGACGCGGCTGCTGCGATTGCGTTGAGTGCGTCGTACCTACGCAAGTACCTCGGCAGTTGAGTCGTGGCCCGACCCACCAACGTCGATCAATGGACGTATGAGGGAGTAGACGCCCACCGCACCTTGCACCACCTCGGCGACTTGTGGGCGCACCACGTCCACGGCAGAACTCCGTCTCCCGCGACACAACAACGCACCGCATCAGCGCTTGCAACCTTGTTTGCTCCGCTTGCCGGCGGTGACGATGCAACGCTTGCTCCACACCAGCGTGTGAAGGTGCTCGGTGAACGTGCGGCATCCCGCATCGATGACCTCGACTCGCACGCTCTGCGTGTCGCCCTACGGGACATGTGGACGGTGCTTGCCGATCTCGGCGCGGTAGAAGGAGCAGCGACAACGTCCACCACTGGTGCAGCGCGGGGAGTCGTGGCAGGGCTCTTTCTTTCCGATGGTGGAGTTCCCAAGACGGCGGTTGACAGTGTGGAGATTGGTTGGAGAGGCGTCCACGGTGATCGACAAGCCAGTCGTGCCCACCATGGTCGACCCTGGCAAGCGGTCTGCTTGTGGAGTTCCGACATCGTCGCCGATCTGGCACGGGCCGGACACCCGATTCGCCCGGGGTCGGCGGGAGAGAACATCTCCATTCGAGGGCTTGACTGGTCCGCTGCCCGCCCCGGGACACAACTGACCCTCGGCACGGCCACTTTGACCATCGCCGCCTACGCCATCCCGTGCTCGAAGAACGCCCGATGGTTCACCGACGGTGATTACGGGCGCATGAGCCATGAGCGCAGTGATGCCAGCCGGCTTTATGCCCGAGTGGAAGTGCCAGGTCGAGTCGGCGTCGGCGATTCGGTCATCTGTACTGCCCCTTCGGCGCGCTGAGCCATCGCTCGCAACCTAAAGTCCACCAACCACGCCATTTTGTGGGGTATCCACCACGTTCTTGTGCAATTGCGCTCAGGTGGGCTGTGGCGACACTACATCGCCAGAAAGAGAGAACATCCACCATGTACACACTCGGAGCACTACTCCTGGCAGCGATCCTGCTCGGCGCGGTCGTGTCGGTCATCGACTCGGTCCTTCGCCTGGTCGGACTCCACGGGGTCATCGCCAAACTTCCCATCATCGGGGCCCACTGGGGGCTCATCATCAGCATTCTGATGGTGTGGCTCACCGACGTGAACCTCGCTGGAAACTGGGGACTGTCGTTTTCGGACGACTGGATGGTGTGGGTCGCCAACGGCGCCATCATCTACGGCATGATTCCGGTCAAGGATGCAGCGATCTCGATGATCAACAAGGGATTCAGAATGTAACGAGCGGTCCAACCGCTTCACACAACCCGACCCGGCGACCGTGCCCCCAGACGGGGGAATCCCACGTCGCCGGGTCGACGTTTTCTATGGCAACCCCCAATCGCTCGAGTGCCGCACGCATCACGGGTGGTCGCGCACGATTCGCACCGTCACTGATCTTCAGTGCAACTGCCCGCCCATCCGCGAGGCCGACGGCGAACACCGCCTCCGCGCCGTCCTTGGCGACGAGCCCCGGAACACCTTGCATCAAACGAGTGACGTCACGAGTTGGTCCACCCACCATCAGCGGGTGAGTCGTCATCGCCTGACTCACTTGGTACGCAGCCGACCCCGTCGGTGCAGTGGCGATGCTGCGGAACGCGCGAGCCAAACCAATGAGAGACAAGGCGTGCGCCGGTGCGCCGCAACCATCCACGCCGATGAATGCCGCAGGCTCGCCGGCAAGCGAGGGAATCATGGCGGTGATGTGTCGTTGCAGAGGATGGTCGGGCGAGAGGTAGCTCGAATCACTCGGCCAGCCGGCGGTTACGCAGGTTGCCAACATGCTGGCGTGCTTTCCTGAACAATTCATCTGTAACGACGTACGTTTCCTGCCGTCGCGGATTGCCCGCTCATGCTCGTCATCGTCGAGCGGATAGTCGTTCAGGTTGCACAGCGAGGATTCCTCGAGACCGGCGGACGTCAGTATCTCCCTCGCCGCGTCGAGGTGTTCGGGTCGTCCGTCGTGACTTGCGCAGGCCAGCGCCAACAGATGCGGAGGAAGCGAGAGTCCCGCTTCGACCATCGCGGTTGCCTGCAACGGTTTCATCGAAGACCGCGGGAACACCACCGTGTTCGGGTCGCCCACGCTGAAGGCGATCGAACCATCTCGTTCGAGTGCGACGACTGCTCCGAAGTGTTGCGACTCGACCTGGCCGTTGCGACGTGTGTGTGCGACCAACTCGTAGGAAATCACGGTTGCTTCACCATCAGGTTGTAGGCGTTGGTCGTCGTTACTCCGGCACGGATAGTGGTGATCTTCACGCGACACGTCCCCGGTCGTCCGAACAGGAGTCGCTTGGTCTTGGTATTGAAGTTGCACTGATTGCGCGACTTGGCGACCGGTGCAACCAAGGTCTGTGTGACCTCGGTTCGATCGATCAACAACACGGTAAGTAGCGCATTCGTCGACTTCGAAGTATTTGGGGCGAATACCGGCGTGGAGAAGGATCGTGTCTCGCCCACCGTCGTACCAGCCGCATTCGTTCCACCGATGCGCCAGTAATAGGTAACACCCGGCTCGAGTTGGGTGATCGTGGCGGAAAGCGACGTCGTTTCGTTTCCGACGAGGTCACCTGCCACCATGCCTCCGTCGAGCGTGGAGAAGTCCGGCATCCGTGAATATTGGAAGAACGCTTGAGTCGCGACGGTGTTGGCATTGACGGTTCCCGTGAGCACTGCCGCATCCGACGAGACGGTGTTCGCCTCTCCGCTCGTCACGATGGGCGCACCTCCGAGAGTGGTGAATTGGGAGATCGTTCCACTCACGGAGCCGGCAAGGTTGCTGGCATTTGCTCGGTAGTAGTACGTCGTGCCCGGCACGAGATTGACGATTGCCGCGTCGATTGCCGTTGCCGTGGAGCCCGTGACTTGGGCGGCCTCCACCGTCACGCTCGCGCCACTCAGGTCGGGTTGAACTCCGTAGGTGAATGACGTGGTGGTGAGCAGGTTGTTGCCGACGGCGGTGGCCGTCAGGATTGCGCTCGTCGTGCTGATTCCTTGCGCGATTCCGGTCGTCACCACCGGCAACGTGGTGACGTTGGTCAGATCAAGCACCCGTTTCACGAGGTCCGGGTACGCCGATGGCATGAATCCCGTCATCGACGGGCGAATCGAGGGCGAGCATGGTCCGGACGCCGCAGAGTTGATTCCGATGAGCACCACTTCGGTACCTACTCGTGTGATCACCGGACCGCCGGAATCACCCGAGCAGATTCCCGTCGTCGAGGTCTGCGTTGCGGTGAAACTACCCGGCCAACCACCCGACAGACTCAACGGCTGATCGATGGAATTCGGCACCGGTGACGCGGTACTCGTTGGAGTCGTGCGACCGTACCCGAGGAGCGTGACGAGTCGACCCTCGCGAGACCACGCGGATACTTCGTTGGTGGTGGCGAGTCGGCTGATCGAGCCTCCCGCGAGCTCCGAACTCAGGACCACGAAGGCGATGTCGTCTGGTTGTGAATATTCGCCGCGTTTGCGCCAGCCGTCGACGGTGACGATGGCGCTCTGCGACACCGTTTGTGGTGACTGCTGTGTATTGACACCGGGTTGGTAGATGGACATCGGACGTGTGGTCACTTCGCCTGTCGTCGTCACCACGCAGTGAGCGGCGGTGACGACGACTCGGTTCGTCCAGAGTGCACCGCTGCAACTGCTCGTTCCGTTGATAAGCCGAACGACTGCGGTGTTGCCGAGTGCCGACGTACCGCCGATGACGGCGTCGGCGGGCCGTTGCGCGATGGAGAGCACGACCAGCGATACCGACATCGCAACGTTGATTCGCAGGACGCGATTCCAACCGTGCCGACGAGTGGAACGAGTCATTCCGCGCCGCTTTCGAATCGTTCCGTCACGAGCACAGGCTAGAAGGCGACGACGCCTCGTCGTTATGCTCGTCGCATGACGTTCACCAAGCCCGCCCCCGACATCTCCAAGATCCAATTGGCGTGGGAGAAATGGGAAAAGGGCGAGGAACAACCCGGACGTACTCTCGCGTCGTTGAAGACGGCGGGACTCGACGCAGTCATCAAACAATTGATCGAGAGCGGCTGGAAGCCGATTGCGTAGGCCAGGCGGGTCGCAGCACCTGCCTCGACCGGTGCAATGGCGTGAACTCGGTTATGCCCCGTGGGATCGACTCGACACCCGGTCACTCCGCGACATTGATGCCGTCTGCAGCGCCGTCGCGTTGCACCGCCCCGATGTTGAATCCCAAACGCCTTCGCCACAGGCGAATCCATCCGCGGTGCTCGTGGCATTGTTCGCCGTGCGTGGTGAACCACACGTGGTCCTGACGCGTCGCTCGGCTGCGCTGACAACTCATCAGGGGCAGATTGCGTTTCCGGGAGGACGATTGGAGTCGAACGAAACCTCACTGCAGGCCGCACTCAGGGAAACCCACGAAGAGGTCGGTCTCGATGCACGTGGAGCCCGAGTGGTCGGCGAACTCACTGCACACAAGACCATCTCCAGTTCCAGCCACATCGTGCCCCACGTGGTGCTGTTGCCGCACGAGCCGAATGATTTCGTCATCAACGGTGAAGTGGAACG
>SXPW01000142.1 GCA_005793785.1 Actinomycetota bacterium
ACTTCGGACACGTCGATGACACGAATGTCGCTGCCCTGCTTGTCATCGGCCGCGCGTGCGGCACTCTTCGCCACTGCGAGCGTGTCCGCATCGATGTCAGGAACACTCGCGGTGTTTGGAGCCGTCCGAGACTCGCTATTTTCCACTGCGCACCAGTTCCGCAAACTCCGTCCCCAGCGTCACCGACGCATCGATGCCGGAGACTGGAGATGTCCACCGTTCGACGGTCACGGTACCGAAGTCGTCGGCGATCAGGCTCATAAGGTCTGCGGTCGTTTCGGAATCACCCGCCACCAACGTCGCCGCCGACTCCCTTGCCGACACCTCGCGCATCACGCCGACGCCGATGCCCGCCTCAAGGAACCTTGCCACCGCTGCCCGACTCACGATTGGGTCGTTGAACGGACTATCGATCATCACCGTGAGTGGATAATCACCGCCAACGAGCGCACTCGGCGCCACCGAGGCGAACACCATCGTGACCTCCGCCCGATCCAACGAATACATGTCGATTCGCTTCGGATTCACGGCCGTATCAATCACCGGTGCCGCGCTCAACTGCCACACCTGCAACGTACCCGCCATCACCCGCTTGAGGAAATTGTTCACGTCCGCCAGACCTGCCGGCGTTGCATCGACCTCGGGTGGGAGTTCGAGACCTGCGCCGACTCGCTCGGCGATACCGTTCCACACCTCCCGATGGCGGGCGAACCGCTCCGACTCCTTCTCGTTGTCGCGGCGCGCCAGCAGGATGTCGACGACGCGATCCACCGGATACAACGTCTCGCCGGCATCGGCAAGTTTCGTCGGGGTTCCATCGACGGCAACGGTGATCACCTCGCGATCCAACAACACTTCGACTCCGCCGAGCGGCGCCAGCACATTGATGAGCTCGACTCGTCCGAGCGCTGCGACGGTAACGAAGGAGACGTCCAGCAAACCCTGCACCTCACTCGCCAAACCGCCGAGGCCGTCCCGGGCATAGACCTCCGCCAAACGTCGGGGCGACTCCTGTTTGCTTGCGTTGGCAACTTGTTCGACCTCGGTTGCCGCGCCAATCGGAACCAACACCGCGGTGCCACCAACTCCACTGGCGGCCAGCGTGACTACGGCGACGTGGCTCAACTGACCACCCTGACCAAGCGCAGCGATGAGCGCTGCTGGGGTCGCAGGAATCTCCAGTCCTGAGGTCGCCACGCTGTTCGTCGATCGCGAATCGAGGAGTTGGTTCCACGCCAGCGTGACACCAATCGGCAGCGTCAATGCCGCGAGCACTCCTGCAGCAATCGCGATTCGGAGTGCACGAATCTGACGGGATCGAAACGTCGTCATGTGCGATTCGTGGTCGTGCCGTGGAGCGATGTCGAATCGGTTCCTGTGGTGCGGTAGAGACCGCGTTCGCGAATCGTCGCTTGCACCGACGACGGAATGAACTCTTGGACGTCTGCACCCGAGCGCAACCGCTCTCGCAACTGTGTGCTACTGATATCGATCGGCGGAACGACGAGCATCTTCCAATCCCGTTGCGGGTCGGTGACGAAGCCGGGGCGGTTCACCACCACGATGGTCGCCAACCTTCCGATCTCCACTGACTCGTGCCAAGTCGGAAAGTCGTCCACCAGGTCGCGACCAATGATGAGGTAGAGCACGGCATCACCGTGCGATGCCCGCAATTCGCGGAGCGTTGCGACGGTGTAGCTCGGACCGCCGCGACGGATCTCCATGTCGCTGGCCACCAGCCCCGACTCGCCTGTCACGAGAGCCTCCACCATTGCGAGTCGGTCCGCCGCCGGGGTGACCGCTCGTTCGGGGGATTTCTTCCAGGGGTCGTTTGCCACCACGAGGAGCACCCGATCCAATCCGAGGGTGTCACGCGCCGCACGAGCCACCGCCACATGTCCGAGATGAGGGGGGTCGAAGGTGCCGCCGAACACCCCGAATCGTTGCGGCACGACGCAAATGCTACGAGTCCGCGGGTCGAGGCACCGTTGAGCATTGGTCCGGAAAACCGCCAAAGTGGCGTATCTGCGCGAGTCGGGGGGCTTCTATCGGGAATCTGGTGAAATTTGCAACATTCCTCTTGACTTCGTGCGTGACATTCCTGTAACTTCGCAAGTCCCCCGAATATCTGAAATCCCCCACAACCCCCCGACGCCATTCAGCACCCCTCTGGGTGATGCGTGTCGTCATCCCCACAGAAAGCACCCACAATGTCTGACTCCATCGGTCTGTACCTCAACGACATCGGCAAGGTTCCCCTGCTCAACGCCGAGGACGAGCGCACCCTCTCGAAGGCCATCGAAGCGGGTCGGGTTGCCGAGGCGAAGATGAAGAAGGGTCAACGAACGGCTGCCCTGCGCAAGGACCTCCGTGATGCCAAGCGCGCCAAGGATCGATTCATTCGTGCCAACCTGCGCCTCGTCGTGTCGATCGCGCGTCGTTACCCGTTGCCACAAGGCATGGACCTACTCGACCTCATCCAAGAGGGCAACCTGGGTCTTGAACACGCGGTCGACAAGTTCGACTGGCGTCGAGGCTTCAAGTTCTCCACGTACGCAACGTTCTGGATTCGACAGGCCATCGGTCGCGCACTCGACCAGAAGGCAAGCCTCATACGAATTCCCGGCGATCGCTCGGCAAACCTCCGTGCCGCGTTGCGTCAGGGTTCGGGAGATGCCGACGGTTTGAGCGCCGAGAACGCCGAGTTGCACCGCCTCACCACGCCTGTCTCCCTCGACAAGCCGATCGGTGACGACGGCGATGCCACGCTCGGTGACCTCGTACCGAATCACGACATGAGCCCCGAGGAGGCCGTCATGTCACGGGCCTCGGAAGACATGTTGAACAAGTTGCTCGACACGCTCGATTCGCGCGCTCGATACGCCGTCGAAGCCCGTTTCGGCCTCTTCGGAGGCGAGCGAAAGAGCTTCCGCGAAGTCGGCGAGGAACTCGGCGTCACCGCCGAGGCCGCACGTCGACTCGTGAGCCGCGCGGTGGAGTCCTTGCAAGAGGACGCCCCCGACTACCTCACGGTCTGAGCCAGGATCGTCGACACCGTCGCGTCACAGCACCACGCTGTTGCGCGTCCATAGCCTGAAAGGCGAGGACGGTATGCCAAAGAACTGGACGAAGGGCACCTGGCAGTCGATGCCTGCCGCCCAGCAACCCGAGTGGCCCGACGGTGCGGCACTCGATCGGGCGCTCAAACAGATCGAATCGTTCCCACCCCTCGTGTTCGCCGGTGAGGCTCGGACGCTCATGACGACCCTTGGTCATGTCGCCAACGGCAACGCATTCCTGTTGCAAGCCGGGGACTGTGCGGAGAGTTTCGAGGAATTCACCGCGGTGAACATCCGCGAAAAGTTGCGCGTCATCCTGCAGATGGCGGTGGTCCTTACCTATTCGATGGGCGTACCCGTTGTGAAGGTGGGTCGCATCGCTGGCCAATTCGCCAAACCACGCTCCAGCAACACCGAGAAGATCGGTTCGCGCGAGGTTCCGTCGTTCCGTGGTCACATGGTGAACGATCCGGCGCCCCACGACGAAGCGCGCATACCCGATCCACAGCGACTCGTGCAGGCTTACCACCAGTCGGCGAGCACGCTCAACTTGTTGCGCGCCTTCACCAAGGGAGGTTTCGCCGACCTCAATCGCGTGCACGCATGGAACCAGGAGTTCGTCGCGACCAGTGCCGAGGGCCAGCGATACGAACAAATGGCGGCGGAAATCGAGCGCGCCCTGGCCTTCATGCGCGCATGCGGAGTCGACACCGAAAGCCACAGCGCACTACATGAGGTTGACGTCTACACCTCGCACGAGGCGTTGATTCTCGGATATGAGGAGGCACTCACACGTCAGGACTCGCTGACCGGGGGTTGGTACGACTGCTCTGCGCACATGTTGTGGATCGGTGAGCGCACCCGTCAGCTCGATGGTGCGCACGTCGAGTTCCTGCGCGGTGTCGGCAACCCCATCGGGGTCAAAATCGGTCCGAACACCACCGCCGACTACGTGTTGTCGTTGTGTGAAACGCTGAATCCCAATCGCGTACCCGGACGGCTCACGTTGATTTCGCGCATGGGAGCAGACAAGGTCGAGGGTGCGCTGCGTCCACTCCTGCGGGCAGTGCGTGATGCGGGCCACCCCGTGGTGTGGATCTGCGACCCGATGCACGGCAACACGTTCACCGCCGACAACGGACGAAAGACTCGGCACTTCGACGAGATTCTGCGCGAAATCGTCGGCTTCGTCGGCGCCCACCGTGCGGAGAACACCTGGCCGGGCGGAATCCACATCGAGCTCACCGGCGAGAACGTGACCGAATGTCTGGGCGGAGTCGAAGCGGTATCCCAGGGCGATCTCGACACGCGTTACGAGACGGTGTGCGATCCCCGACTCAACGCTCGCCAATCGATCGACCTCGCCTTCCGCGTTGCGGACATGATTCGTAATTCCTAAGCGGGACGAATCACCCACCTCGGCGGTCGGACACAACTAGCGTCGCTCGCGGTGCGCGCCTTCGAACACATCACAACATGGCCGGTCGACCAGGTTGCCGCTGCGGTGATCGATCCACGTGGTGAGATTCATCTTCACGGCGACGAGTCGCGGGTGTTCCGCCTCGCGTCGGTGAGCAAGGTGATTACCGCGTGGGCGGTGCTGGTGGCGTGCGAAGAAGGCACGGTGTCGCTTGCCGACCCAATTGGTCAGGAGGGTTGCACCGTTCGACACCTCCTGGCACACGCCGGCGGATATCCGTTCGAGGGAACGGCGCCAATCGGTGCACCGGCTGTTCGGCGCACCTATTCGAACACCGGGTACGAGATGCTGTCGAACCACTTGGCGGACTGCAGCGGGATGGATTTCTGGGATTACGTCGACGGTGCGGTCTTCGAACCGCTCGGCATCGTCGCCGTGCCACAATCGGGCAGTGCCGCCAAGGACGCGCGCCTCGACATCGTGCATCTCTCTCTGTTTCTCGCCGAGATGCGTCGCCCGCGACTGCTGGCGCGCGATTCGTTCGTCGAAGCCGTTACGCCACAATTCGATGAGCTCGACGGAATCGTTCCGGGACTCGGCAAATTCGATCCGTGTCCGTGGGGACTCGGACCTGAGATTCGGGGCAACAAACATCCACATTGGATGTCGCCGCACAACTCGGCCGTCAGCTACGGACACTTTGGCGGTAGCGGCACGTTCGTGTGGGTCGATCCGATTACCGACGTCGCATGCGCGGTGCTCGCAGATCGAGAGTTCGACGAGTGGGCGCTCGCCCACTGGCCCGAATTCTCTAGTGCGGTGTTGGCTGAATTCGCCCGTTAGCTGAGGCGTTCAACGATCATCGCCATGCCTTGGCCGCCGCCGACGCACATGGTTTCCAGACCGTACTGCTTGTTGCGGTGCTGCAGACCGTTGATGAGCGTGGTCATGATGCGCGCGCCGGTCATACCGAACGGGTGACCGAGTGCGATGGCACCACCGTGGACGTTGAGTTTGTCCATCGGAATGCCGATGTGTTTGGCGGACGGTATCACCTGTGCGGCGAACGCCTCGTTGATTTCGAACAAGTCGATTTGATCGGCGGTCATGCCGGCCCGCTTCAACGCCTGCCGTGAGGCTTCGATCGGACCGAGCCCCATGATTTCCGGATTGAGACCGGAGACTCCCGATGACACGATTCTCGCCAGAGGAGTGATTCCCAGCTTCTTGGCCTTCTCATCGCTCATGACGAGCACCGCCGCCGCGCCATCGTTGAGCGGGCACGCATTTCCCGCGGTGATCTGGCCGTCGGGACGGAACGCAGGCTTCAACCCGGAGAGCGCCTCGACAGTCGTTCCAGCACGAGGACCGTCGTCCTTGCTGATGACACGTCCGTCGGGAAGCGTCAACGGTGTGATTTCGCGCGAGAAGAATCCGTTGTCGACGTGCTCACATGCACGCTGTTGCGAGCGCGCTGCAAACTCGTCCATCTCTTGCCGAGTGACGCCTTCGACTTCTCGGACGTTCTCGGCCGTTTGTCCCATGGCGATGTACATGTCCGAGATTCCCTGCGGCGGCGTCCAGGTTGGCTGTCCACCCGCAGCGCGCGCCTTGGTGCGTTCGCCGGGCGTCTTGAAGATGGGGTTCGGTGCCGTGTCACTCGCACCACTGGCGTAGCGACTCACGGTCTCTACTCCTGCGGCGATGAAGCAGTCGCCCTCCCCCGCCTTGATGGCATGGGCGGCCATGCGTATGGTCTGCAAACTCGACGAGCAGTAACGATTCACCGTAACTCCGGGGACGTCGTCGAGACCGGCCAGCATCGCCACGACACGCGCGATGTTGAATCCGCCCTCACCGGCGGGTTGACCACAACCCATGATGAGGTCTTCGATGTCCTTCGGTTGAACCTGCGGCACCTTCGACAACAGCGCGCGCACGATTTGGGCACTCATGTCGTCGGGGCGAAGGTCGACGAGCGATCCCTTGTTGGCGCGCCCGATCGGGCTGCGGGCGGTGGCGACGATGACGGCGTTGGGCATTGGGTGTTCCTTTCGAACTCGTGAAACAGTACCATTCGGACATGCAGTTGACCCCGTTGGACGTGGAGTCCATTGATCTTTCCAACCCGGAATTCTGGACGGCTTCGCGCGAGCATCGCGAATCCGCTTTTTGGTCGTTGCGTCGTGAGGCGCCGATCAAATTCTTTAAGGAGTTTCCGCTCGAGAACTATCCGGTCGGCCCGGGTTACTACGCCCTCACGAAGCATGAGGACATCTGGTCGGTGAGCCGCAATGCCGAACTGTGGTGCAGCGGCAAGGGCTCCAATATCGGTGACCTGACTCCGGAATTGAACGAGTTCTTCGGATCGATGATCAACATGGATGACCCGAAGCACTTCCGCCTGCGATCCATCGTGTCCAAGGGATTCACGCCGAAGGAGATCGCTCGAGTCGAGGAATACGTGAAAGACAAGGCACGAACGCTCGTCGACGAGGTGCTGGAGCAGCATGGCGACGATGAATTCGACTTCGTCGACAAACTTGCCGCCCCGTTTCCGCTCGAGATCATCTGCGACATGATGGGTATTCCGCGCAGCGACGCGAAACAGATACTCGATTGGACCAATGTCATCCTCGGTGCCGGCGATCCCGACTTCGGCGGCACGCTCGAGAATTTGATCAAGGTTGCCCTCGAGATGTTCGCCTACGCGCAGGCGCTCGGTGAATCGCGACTAAAGAAGCCCGTCGACGACCTCACGAGCATCATGATGCACGCCGAGGTCGATGGCCAGCGCATGACCAGCCAGGAATTCGGCAGTTTCTTCATCCTGCTCGTCGTCGCCGGTAACGAAACGACGAGGAACGCCATCAGCCACGGCATGTTGGAGTTCACACGCAAGCCCGACCAGCAGCGAATTTGGTTCAACGATTTCGAGAAGCACACGCGGACCGCAGTCGAGGAGATCGTTCGCTGGGCCTCCCCTGTCATCCATTTCCGTCGAACCGCAACCCAGGACACCGAGCTGCGGGGTATCAAGATGCCTGCCGGCACCAAGGTGGTGATGTGGTACAACTCGGGTAATCGGGATGAAGATTTGTTTCCAGACCCGTACCGCTTCGACGTCACGCGACAGATCCAGCCGGCGCAGATCGGCTTCGGTGCCGGAGGCCCGCACTTCTGCCTCGGCGCCAACCTCGCACGCCGAGAAATCGCCGTGATGTTCGACGAAAT
>SXPW01000143.1 GCA_005793785.1 Actinomycetota bacterium
CACTGGAAGATGAAGGCATGGAAAAGACGATCGTCGGTGCGCCGTCAACGCGCACGACAAATTGTTCGTTCTGCAAACCTGTCGTAACCCCTCGTTTCCCTGACCGAGGGGTACGCTCGGCACAGGACCGACGATGCCCCACGTACCGGTGTTTCACCATGTGACCGGAGAGTGGAGATCACGATGGCGTGGACACATCCACGGCTATGCGGTGATCGTTTCGTTGCCCGCAGGCGTGGTACTCACGTTGTTGGCGTCGGGTCCGCTCGCGACGTCGGCCAGCGCCATCTATGCCGCTTCCTTGGTGGCATTGTTCGGGACGTCCGCTGCGTACCACTTGTTCGCCCGGAGCGCGAAGTTGCAGCATGTGATGCAACGGGCGGATCACTGCATGGTGTACGTGTTGATTGCCGGGACCTACACGCCCGTGTGTCTCCTTGCGTTGCCGCGAGCCCTCGGTATCACGATGCTCGCGATCGTGTGGGGTGTCGCAATTCTCGGGATGGTGCTGAAGGCGATGTGGAAGGCCCGAAAGTTTGCGACCTCGCTGTACCTGGTGCTTGGATGGATCGTCGTCGCAGTCGTGCCGTGGGTGTATGAGCGTGCGGGTGGCACTGCACTCGCGCTGTATGCAGTCGGCGGAGTGGTGTTCACGGCCGGTTCGGTCATGTTCCTGCGTCGATTTCCACGACTACGACCGGAGTCGTTCGGATTTCACGAGGTGTGGCACGTGATGACGGTCGCCGCCGTGGTGTGCCAATTCGCCGCAACTGCGCTGCTGCTGCGGCGCTAACGCAACTAGCCTGAACACTCCACGGGTCGCTAGCTCAGTTGGTAGAGCAACGGACTTTTAATCCGCAGGTCCCGGGTTCGAGCCCCGGGCGACCCACGTGACCAATTCGAGTACTGCTTCGCTACGAGATCGACCCGCACAGGTCGATCTTGCCGTTTCCGGCATGACGTGTGGGGCTTGTGCCACCCGCATCGAAAAGGTGCTGAATTCCGTCGATGGCGTGACAGCGACCGTCAACTTCGCGACCGAGTCGGCACGAGTCACGATCGCTGGTAGCACCGAAGTCGACACGTTGATTGCCGAGGTGGAAAAAGCGGGTTACGGGGCGAGGTTGTTGCAGGACACCACCCCCGACATGCTCGACCGCGAATCGCTGGAACGAGTCGCCATGTTGCGGTCGCGCTTGACCATTTCATTGATTGCAGGCTTGCCGGTCGTTGCGCTCTCGATGATTTCCTTGCTGCAGTTCGACGGCTGGAAGTGGTGGGCATTGGCGCTCTCGTTGCCCGTCGTGGTTTGGTCGGCGGGTCCCTTCCATCGTGCTGCCGCGATGAACGCCCGCCATCGATCCACCACGATGGACACGCTCATCTCACTCGGCATCATCGCAGCGATGGCCTGGTCGGTGTGGGCACTGGTGTGGGGGAACGCCGCCGACCACAACGGCATGGACATGGCGGACATGAAGGTTGATCACATATATATGGAGGTGGCAGTAGCGGTGACCATCTTCCTGCTGGCCGGTCGTTACTTCGAAGCCCGCGCGAAGCGTCGGGCGGGGGACGCGCTTCGGTCGCTGTTGGCGCTCGGCGCGCGGAACGCCACCGTCCTGCGCAACGGCGAGGAGGTCGTGGTGCCTGCAGCAGAAGTCGGCGTTGGCGACCTTTTCGTCGTGCGACCTGGGGAAATCATTGCCGCTGACGGTGTGGTGCGCGAGGGAGCATCAGCCGTAGATGTTTCGATGCTGACCGGTGAGAGCGTGCCGGTGGACATGACCGTTGGCTCCAACGTCATCGGAACGACCGTGAATCTCACGGGAAGGCTCGTCGTTCAAGCGAGCAGGATCGGTGCGCAATCCACGTTCGCGCAAATGACTCGGCTCGTGCGGGATGCGCAAGCCACGAAAGCCCCGGTGCAGAAGCTCGCCGACCGAGTGAGTGGTGTCTTCGTACCGAGCGTCATCGTCATTTCACTCCTTACGTTTGGTGGTTGGTGGTGGCTCGGCGACGATTTGTCGCAGGCATTCACTGCTGCGGTGGCCGTGTTGATCATCGCCTGTCCATGTGCACTCGGGCTGGCCACACCCACCGCGCTGATGGTCGGAAGCGGAAGGGCCGCACAGATGGGCATCGTCATCAAGGGCGCTGACGTATTGCAGGGCACGAGGCGTGTCGACACCGTGGTGTTCGACAAGACCGGAACGGTCACGACCGGCATCATGCAGCTGGTCGACTTGGTGTGCGCCGCCGGGATGACTCGTGCAGAACTCCTCACGTTTGCCGGAGCGCTCGAGCACGCCAGCGAACATCCAGTCGCCAAGGCGATCGCCTCCGCCGCGCGGGCCGAAACCGGTCCTCTCACGACGGTGACCGAGTTCGAGAATCTTCCCGGCATGGGAACTCTCGGACGCGTGTCCGGCTCCAGTGTTCTCGTCGGCAACGAAACCCTGATGCGTCGCAAACTGGTGCTCATTCCCGCGGCGATGAATGACGCACTGGCTGCTGCCCGCAACGACGGGAACATCGGGGTGCTCGTCGCGGTGAATGGAACCGTGAAGGGTGTGTGCGTCGTTGCCGATCGCCCGAAGGCAAACAGCGCCGCCGCCGTTGCATCGCTACGCGATTTGGGACTGCGTCCCATCCTCCTCACGGGTGACAGTCGTGCCACCGCATTGGCAGTGGCACGACAGGTGGGGATCGAAGCAGACGAACAGCACGTGATTGCCGGAGTGTTGCCGGAGGAGAAGGTGCGCGTGGTAGCCGATCTGCAGGAGCGCGGCTATGCGGTCGCGATGATCGGCGACGGCGTGAATGATGCGGCTGCCCTTGCGCAGGCAAACGTGGGTATTGCGATGGGTACGGGCACCGACGTGGCGATGAATGCCAGTGATCTCACCATCGTGAGTGGGGACCTGCGGTTGGTCTCCGACGCCATCTTGCTGTCGCGGGCCACACTGCGGACCATCAGCGCCAACGTCTTCTGGGCGTTCATCTACAACGTTGCCGCGATTCCGATCGCCGCGTTCGGTCTGATGAATCCGATGTGGGCCGGTTTGGCGATGGCGTTCTCGAGCGTGTTCGTCGTGACCAACAGTTTGCGTTTGCGCACGACCAAACTCACGCCGCACACTGCGTTCGTACACGCAACTCGTTAGCCGCCTGCTTCATCCACGTCTTTGCAGTACGAGGAGTGATGTCGTGTTTGGCGGCGAAGTCGTCGAGTGATTGGCCCCGCAACTCCTCGCAGAGTTCGAGGGTGTCGGCGGACACCCCGCACTCGCGTGCGTAGGTGAGGAGGTGCTCGAGTTCGATGTCCGACGTCGCACCCTCGACGGAAGTTCCGTAGGGGTCCTCGTGTGAGAACAGATCGGCGCTCCTGTTGTGGTGCGGTTCCGGACCGTCGCTCTGTACGGAGTCGAGTCGAACTCGTCTCCGCTCACTGCGGACGAATGCGAAGTACTCGATGTCCCTGACGATGTTGACGGCGATCTTGGTCGGACGTCGCGCCGAAGGGTAGGTGCGAATGACCTCCCAGGCGTGGGACAACACCATGCCGAGTGCATCGTCGTAACCGATGCTGCGAAGACGACCGCGTCGACGGGCAATCGACACCATCGGTGGTACGACGCGCTGCAACACGATTCTCGCCGCCAATTCATCGTTGGCGGCCCGTTTCACCAGTGCCGCGAGCACGCCATCGGCCACCGTGTCGATCTTCTTGCCGCGATAGCCGGCTGCAACCAGCACCTCATCGAGCGACTGGAAGGTTCGTGAATCGATGCCCCAGGAATTGACCTGACGCAGCACTCGGGGTGAGTGGTTCAGGCGCTGCCACTCCTGGTCGAGGAGGACGATGGGATTCCGACGGGTATGGGTAGGTATGTTGCGTGAAGTGGTCATACCACCCGAGTGTGAGAATGCGCCTCACCGCTACCCTCACCGCGCCATCATCCGCCAGACTTGGCGCATGCGAATCACCCTTCCGTCCGGCACTCCAGCCGAAATCGACACGTCGGTCGAACGCCCAACTATGGGATTGGTGATCGCACCGGATATTTTCTCATTACGCCCTCTGTTCGATGACCTGGTGGCCCGATTTGCTTCCGAGTGGAATATGGCGGTGTGTGCCGTCGAACCGTTCCCCGGTCAGAACCTGGGTGCCGACATACAGGCGAGATTCGCTGCCGTACCCGGACTCGATGACGACATGCACCTGCGCGACCTGCACGAGGCGACCGACGCCCTCGGAACCGAGCGCGTCGGTCTGATGGGTTTCTGCATGGGTGGTATGTATTGCTTCAAGTCAGCGGTCAGCGAGCGGTTCTCTCGCATCGCGAGCTTCTACGGAATGATTCGTGTACCGAATGATTGGAAATCGTCCACGCAGCGAGAGCCGCTCGACTATCTCGCTCGCGGCGATGCGCGGAAGGTTCTTGCCGTCATCGGATCGAAGGATCCGTACACGCCGTCGGGCGACGTTGCTGCAATTCAATCAGCGGGATGCACGATTGCGGAGTACCCCGATGCAGAACATGGTTTCGCACACGACGCAACCCGCCCATCGCATCGAATCAGTGACGCCGCAGATGCCTTTGCACGCGCGCACGCGTGGTTGTCGGGTAGTTGACTACGACGAACGTGAAGTGAGCTTGACGCGTTCCTTGATTCGGTAACGACGATCCGACTGCTCGAGCCATCCGAGTCGAATGAAACTGGCGATTGCCTTGTTCACCCGTTCGCGCGATGCACCAACCATGCCGGCCAGTTCCTCCTGTGTGACGGGAAGAACGAACTCGTCACTGCCCTCGGAAAGTTCGAGCAATCGTTTGGCCGTTCGACCGGTGACGTCGAGGAACACGCTGTCGGACAGCACTTCGTCCATGACGCGTAGGCGCGACGCCAACAACTTGGTGACACCCCACAACATGTTCGGGTTGCCCTGGAGTTCGGCCTTGACCGACGCATAAGGGATCTGCAGAACGCTCGAAGGTTCGAGCGCGCGCGCCAAGGCACTTCGTGCCCCGTCATCCAACAAACCGAGTTCTCCGAAGAGATCCCCCGACTCCATGAGTGCAAGCATGCTCTCTCGCGCATCGAGCGGACGGTTACCGATTGCAATCGCGATGCGACCCGACAGGACGACGAACATGGCGTCGGGTGCATCACCCTCGTTGAACAAGACGTCACCCCGTTGCAAGTTGCGCACCGAGCCGGACGCAGCGATCGTCTTCAGTGAAGCCGGTGAAGTTGCGGCGAAGAATGCGTTGTTGGCAAGGAGTTCCTCGTGAGTCATGAGCATCACGGTACTACCCTGAGAGACGATGGCGACTGGGGAATTCCGCCGACCCGGCGAGATGATTTGGACCATCGTCGTCGCGGCGGGTGCCGGAACGCGATTCGGCGGCCCCAAACAATTCGAGGCCCTGGGCGACCGGCGTGTCATGGACTGGTCGATTGCCGTCGCTCGCGAATCGAGTGACGGCGTCGTAGTGGTTCTTCCGCCCGACGTGGCAGAGAAGGAGGGTGGAATCGCCGGCGGCGCGAGTCGAAGCGAGTCCGTTCGTCGGGGATTGGCCGCGATTCCGAAGAATGCGACGATCATCTGCGTACATGACGCCGCGCGACCCTTCGCCAACGAGGACGATTTCGCCCGTGTCATCGCTGCAGTCGTCGACGGTGCCGACGGTGCCGTTCCGGCGATCCCCGTTGCCGACACCATCAAGGTGGTGGACGACACCGGCCAGGTGATGCGAACGCCGCCCCGTGGTTCGCTGCGTGCGGTCCAGACTCCGCAGGCATTCCGTGCCGAGATTCTCCGTCGTGCGCATGCGTCGCGTGGCGAGGGCACCGATGACGCATCCTTGGTGGAAGCCGAAGGCGGCAAGGTCGTCGTGGTGGACGGCGACGTGTTGAACCGAAAGATCACCACGCGAGACGACCTGAATTGGGCGCGCGCGCAACAAAGCGGACACTAACGATGAGAATCGGTCAAGGATTCGACGTTCATCGATTCGCCGACGACCAACGTCCGTTGGTGCTGGCCGGCGTGACGTTCGCGGGCGAACGTGGACTGCTCGGCCACAGTGATGCCGACGCCGTCGCGCACGCGGTGAGCGATGCGCTCCTCGGCGCTGCCGGTTTGGGAGACATCGGTGGACTCTTCCCGGATACCGATCCGAAGTGGAAGGGTGCCAATTCGATGTTGCTCCTGCGTGAGGTCGTCGAATTGGTGCGCGATGCCGGGTGGTCGGTGGCCAACGTGGACGTCAACGTCATTTGTGAACGGCCGAAAATTGCGCCACAGCGCGAGAACATGCAGGCGAATCTTTCGGCCGCCGTTGGTGCACCAGTCAGCGTGAAGGGTCGACGCGCCGAGGGTCTCGGCAGTATCGGTCGAGTGGAGGGGATCGCCTGCATGGCGGTTGCCCTCCTTGTCCCATGAGTCGACCTCCGCGGCGTGGAGCGCGAGGAGGGAATCGGGGTCAACGCGGTTCGCGACCGTCACGACCGTCGACCTCCGACCGGTCCCTCGGAGGGGAACAGATTGAAGGACGTCAAGCCGTTCGTGAGTTGTTGATCGCTTCGCGACGTCGGGTCCGTGAGGTGCTCATCGCCAGCGATAACGAGACGAATCCGGTGATTGGTGAGATTCTCGAGTTGGCACGGTCGCAACGAGTTCCCGTTCGCGAAGTGTCACGGCGCGATATCGACGAGCAGGCACGGAGTGAAGCACCACAAGGTGTCATCGCTCACGCCGAACCACTCGAAGAAACGCTGCTTGATGAGGTGTTGGCGACGGCAACGGAGTCCGGTAACAAGTTGTTTCTCGTTGCCGTTGACGGAGTTACCGATCCCGGCAATCTCGGTGCAATTCTGCGATCGTGCGATGGTGCGGGCGTGGATGCGGTCATCCTGCCGAGGCATCGAGCGGTGCATGTCACGCCGAGCGCTGCCAAAGCCTCGGCTGGAGCGATCGAGTACCTCACCATGTGCGTGGTTCCAGGTTTGCCCACCGCCATTCAACAACTTCGTGACGCGAACGTTTGGGTGGTCGGCCTCGACGATGCCGCCGACAAACCGGTCTTTGGTCTCGGGGATCTTGCGCGTGAACACATCTGTCTGGTGCTCGGTGCAGAGGGACCGGGACTATCTCGCCTCGTTCGGGAACGTTGCGATTTGATCCTCTCCATTCCCATGAATGGAGCACTGTCGTCGCTCAACGTGTCCGCAGCAGCCGCGCTTGCAACATACGAGGTGGTACGAGCACGGCGTGAACATCCCTGACGTCAACGAAGTTGACGCGCGTAGCATTGACGTTCGTCGCCACGTGCGATTCGCCGGGGTAGCTCAGTGGCAGAGCAACCGCCTTGTAAGCGGTAGGTCGTGGGTTCAATCCCCACCCTCGGCTCACTCGACCAATCCGCACACACGGCAGGACTACTGTGGATGACATGAGTCAAGAGCAGCGTCGACCTCGTCCAGCGCCAGAACCCCGGGCGGCAAACGTCAATTCCCTGTTGTCCATCGCGGTTGCCATTTTGGCCGTGTTGCTCGGTTTCTTCATCCTCCGCGATCTACGCAACGACACGTCGATTGCGACACCCGAGGGCACGACGTCCGAGGAGACATCAACGGAAACGACGCTGGAGATCATTCCCGTCGAGACCACGGTCGCCCAGGTCGTCCTCACGGCCTTCAAGGTCCAAATTGCCAATGCATCGGGAGTGAGCGGTAGTGCTGGTTTGCTCACCACGGAAATGCAGGGCAGGGGCTACATCGTGCAACCCGCCATCAACAAGAGTGAGGTCACACCAAAGCAGACGGTCACCGTCGTCTACTACTTGTTGGGGAGTGAAGTGGCCGCCGCGCAAGTGGCCAAGGACCTCGGCGGAGTTGCAACTGCACCGATGCCGACACCGATACCCACGGAAACGGCGAGTCTTGGTGAGGCCAGTGTCTTGATTCTGCTCGGAACCGACCTCGCGGGTAAGCCATTGTCGATCATCAGCGGTGGCGTGACCGCACCAGCGGTGGTGGTCACCACTACGACCACGGCGTAGACGACCGATTCTCCGTACGCGAGTCCGATGAGGCTCGACTATGTATCTCGATTGGTCAGCCAGTGCGCTGCTGCTCGTTCGATACTTTGCATCGTCGCACTGAACGCCGCATCACCGAACCGTTGCAGCAGGCTCACCGCCTGTAGTTGATGCTCGGCGGAGAAGGTCTTTGCCGAGGAGTCGACGTCACCGCAGATGGCCACGACGGGTTTCTTGGATCGCTTCGCGTACTCGGCGACTGCACCCACCACTTTTCCGTCGAAACTGGTGGAGTCGAGGCGTCCTTCGCCGGTGATCACTACATCGCACGACCCCAATGCTTCGTGGAAGTGGAGTTCCTCTGCCACCACGTCGAAACCGGGCACGAGTGACGCACCGAGTGCGAAGAGTCCTCCTGCCAGACCACCGGCCGCACCGCCACCGGGAATCTTGGTGACGTCCACGCCGAAGCGTCGTTCGTACAACTCGGCCGTGCTCAGCAATCGATTGCGCAGGAACTTCACTTGGGCGGCGGAGGCTCCCTTCTGCGGCGCGAACACTTCGGCGGCATCCACGAACGACGTCTCGACGTCGCAAGCGACCACGACCTCCACTCGCTTCATGCGAGCCGGCGTGGAAATTGCATTGACCGCGCCGAGTCCGCCGTCGGTGGTGGCCGATCCTCCCAGACACACGATGATGCGTTCCGCACCGAGGTTGAGGGCTGCGTCGATCACTTGTCCGGTGCCGACGGTGGAGGCCGCGATCGGATCATTGTGTTCCGCACCGCCCACCAGTTGCAGTCCGGAGGCGAGCGCCATTTCTATGACGGCGGTGCCGCGGTGCAAACGCCATGGCACGTCCACCGGTGCTCCCAATGGACCTTCCACCCGCAACGTTTGATTCGCACCACCGAGTGCTGCGAGCGTGCCCTCGCCACCATCGGCGAGGGGAAGTTCCACACATTCATGACCAGTCGTCCAGCACGCATTGGCGATGGCATGCGCAACCTCCAGTGCGGTTGCGGTGCCCCGGAATTTGTCGACCGCCGCCAGGACCCGCACGGCTTCTAGTGTGTCGGAACATGACCGAGCCACTGCACCTTGATGCCACCGGACAAGCCGAACTCCTGCGCGACGGGAAGATTTCCCCGACCGAGCTCGTCGACCTTGCGATCGGCGCCGTCGAACGAGTGAATCCCAAACTCAACGCCGTCATTCATCCACGATTCGAACGTGCACGAACGGAAGCGAAGGGTGCGAAACGACCGACCCCTACCGGGTCTGCATCGTCCACCGATGGGACCTTCAGTGGAGTGCCCATCGTGGTGAAGGATCTCAACTGCCAGATCAAGGGTGAGCCGTACCATCTCGGCACTCGATTCCTCAAGAATCGGCAGTACGTCGCTACACACGACTCCTACCTCTACGAGCGACTGCGTCGAGCCGGCTTCATCGCCATCGGTCGAACCAACGTTCCGGAATTCGGGAGCACCATCACCACCGAGCCGTTGGCGTACGGACCGGCACGTAATCCGTGGAATACGGAGCACTCCACCGGTGGAAGCAGTGGTGGCTCGGCGGCGACGGTTGCCGCTGGCTGTGTGGCGGTCGGTCATGCCAACGACGGTGGCGGATCGATACGTATTCCTGCCAGTGAGTGCGGATTGGTGGGCTTGAAACCGAGCAAGGGTCGCGTGAGCCTCGGACCTGCTCTCGGTGAATCGTGGATCGGCGGTGTCGTCGAGGGTTGCGTCACACGTTCGGTGCGCGACACGGCCCGCGTCATGGACGTGTTGTCGGGATACGAGGCTGGTGATCCCAATACGCCGCCACTCCCGATGCGGCCGTACGCAAGTGAGGTGGGAGCGGACACCGGAAGGTTGCGCATCGGACTGCTCTCGGGAGCACTACTGCCCGGTGGCATGGACCATCCGGAGGCCCGCGAATCCGTCGTAGCCGCGGGGCGGCTCCTTGAATCGCTTGGTCATCACGTGGAGGTTGCGCATCCGTCCGCGCTCGACGACGCCGCCTTCGGTGACATGTTCTTGGCAATCGTCATCGCCCATATCGCCAACGACGTCGCCGCACTCGAGAAGCAATTCGGAGTGAGCCTGACGACCGACGACATCGAACCGGGCAACCATCTCATGGCACAGTTCGGCAACGCAACCAACGTGGTCACGTACCTGAGCGCCGTGACGTGGGTTCAGACGTGGACACGCGAA
>SXPW01000002.1 GCA_005793785.1 Actinomycetota bacterium
ACGTGTTTCCCGACAAGTCGGTCACCAAGAAGCCGGCCGAAACCCGAATGGGTTCGGGCAAGGGAAACCCCGAGTTGTGGGTGGCCGTCGTGAAGCCGGGTCGCATCCTGTTCGAGTTGTCGTATCCGACCGCCGACGTCGCCACACAGGCGCTCAGCCGCGCCGTGCAGAAACTGCCCATCAAGTGTCGAATCATCCATCGTGAGGAGGGAATCTGAACATGGCTGAACCGTACGGCAAGCCCCAAGCAGAACTCAACGAGCTCGACCTCGCCTCGCTGGTGGAGGAGTTGGAGAACGCCAAGCAGGATGCGCTCGACTCGCGATTCAAGTTGGCGACCGGTCAACTCACGGACACCGCTCGAATCGGCAAGATTCGTCGTCAAATCGCCCGGATCAACCTGGTGATTCGCCGCCGCGAGATCGAAGCAGCCGAGGCTGCAAGCAACACGAAAGCGAGCCGCTAATGGCCGAGACCAACGTTCGTAACAACCGCAAGACCCGCGAAGGCCTCGTCGTGTCGAACAAGATGAACAAGACGGTCGTCATCGCGATCATCGAGCGCGTACGCCACCCCAAGTACGACAAGTTCATCACCCGTACCAAGAAGTTGTACGCCCACGATGAAGCGAACGACGCCAAGACCGGCGACAAGGTGCGGGTCGTGGAGACCCGTCCGATGAGCAAGACCAAGCGCTGGCGCGTGGTCGAAGTCCTGGAGCGTGCAAAGTGATTCAGCAGGAAAGCCGTCTCAAGGTTGCCGACAACAGCGGCGCCCGCGAAGTGCTCGTCATCAAGGTGCTCGGTGGCACGCGTCGTCGCTATGCCTCGATTGGCGACGTCTTCATCGGCACCGTGAAGGACGCCATTCCCGGCGCGGGTGTGAAGCAGGGTGAAGTCGTGCGTTGCGTCGTCGTGCGCGTCGCGAAGGAGAAGCGTCGTCCCGACGGCAGCTACATCCGATTCGACGAGAACGCAGCCGTGCTCATCAAGGAAGACCTCACACCGCGCGGTACCCGAATCTTCGGACCGGTGGGCCGTGAGCTGCGCGACAAGAAGTTCATGCGAATCGTGTCACTGGCCCCGGAGGTGCTCTAACCATGAAACTGCGCAAGGGCGACACCGTGAAGGTGATCCACGGCAAGGACGCCGGCAAAGAGGGCGAGATCAAGCAGGTGCTGCCTGCTGCGAACAAGGTCGTCGTGGTGGGCGTGAACGTCGCCAAGCGCCACACCATTCGTCGCAACGAAAAGCAACAGAGCGAGATCAAGGAAATCGAGATGCCCATCGCCGCGTCAAACGTCATGCTCGTACACAAGGGTGAAGTCACGCGAGTCGGCTTCAAGGTCGATGCCAAGGGAAACAAGGTGCGAATTGCACGTCGCACGGGAGATGAAATCTGATGACCACCACCACGTACATGCCACGACTGAAGCAGCACTACCGCGAGGTGGTGCGAGCCGACCTCATGAAGCAACTCGGTGTCACCAACCCGATGCAAGTGCCGGTGTTGGAGAAGATCGTCATCAACATGGGCGTGGGCAAGGCCACCCAGCAGGCGTCGTTGCTCGACGGAGCGGTGGCCGACCTCACGGCAATCACCGGCCAGAAACCCATCGTCACCAAGTCGCGGATCGCGATTGCATCGTTCAAATTGCGCGAGAACCAGGCCATCGGTGCCAAGGTCACGCTGCGTGGCGACCGGATGTGGGAGTTCTTCGACCGGCTGCTTTCGGTGGCGATCCCGCGAATCCGCGACTTCCGCGGGTTGCCGGGTCGCTCGTGGGACGGTCACGGCAACTACACGTTCGGTCTCACCGAGCAACTCGTCTTCATGGAGATCAATTACGACCGGGTCGACGTGCCACGCGGCATGGACATCACGATCGTGACGTCGGCCAAGGATGACTTGACCGGTAAGGCATTGCTCGATGCGTTCGGGTTCCCGTTCCGCAAGGGCGAGATGCCGGCATCCACCAAGCGTTCGAAGAAGCAAACCAAGAAGAAGTCAGTCGTTCAGGGAAATTCGTAGGAAAAGGAAGAGTCGTCACCAATGGCCAAGAAGTCACTCCGTAACAAAGCAGCGGCAACACCGAAGTTCAAGGTTCGTGGCTACACGCGCTGTCAGCGCTGTGGACGCGCACGCGCGGTGTACCGCAAGTTCGGTCTCTGCCGCATTTGCCTGCGCGAGTTGGCGCACGCGGGTGAGATTCCCGGGCTGCGAAAGTCGAGCTGGTAGGCGCCATGATCACTGATCCGATTTCCGACATGCTCACCCGCATTCGCAATGCGAACGTGGCCATGCGCGACGAGGTGCTCATGCCGTCGTCGAAGCAGAAGGTCGCCCTCGCCGAGATCCTCAAGAAAGAGGGCTACATCGGCGACTTCGCAGTCGTGGAGGGCGACACTCCGGCGCACAAGGTGCTGAAGATCCAGATGAAGTACTCCGACGATCGTCGGCGCACCATCCTGGGAATCAAGCGCGTCTCCACACCGGGCCTTCGCATCTATCGTCAGGCCACGGAAGTGCCCCGCGTGTTGGGCGGGTTGGGTGTTGCAGTTCTATCCACCAGTCATGGACTCATGACCGACCGCGAAGCGCGCAAGCGCAACGTCGGTGGCGAAGTCATGTGTTACGTCTGGTAATCGGGGAGCACACATGTCGCGCGTAGGAAAAGCAGCAGTCACCATTCCCCAGGGAGTCGAAGTGACGATCGCAGGCTCGAACATCACGGTGAAAGGGAGCAAGGGCACCCTCTCGCGCCAATTGCCGGCGGGAATCTCGGTCAAGAAGGTGGAGTCGACCGTCGTCGTGGAGCGAGCAGCGGAAAACCGCGAGAGTCGCGCCAGTCACGGCATGATTCGCGCCATGGTCAACAACATGGTCAGCGGAGTCACCGAGGGCTACATGAAGGAACTCGAGATCATCGGCGTCGGTTATCGAGCCGTGGCCAAGGGTCAGGACAAACTGGAGCTCGCGTTGGGCTTCTCGCACCCGGTTCCGTACGCGGCACCCAAGGGCGTGACCTTCGAGGTACCGGCGCCGACACGCATCATCGTGAAGGGCGTCGACAAGGAACTCGTCGGACAAGTGGCCGCGGAGATTCGGTCGTTCCGTTCACCGGAGCCGTACAAGGGCAAGGGTGTTCGCTACGTCAACGAGCGCGTATTGCGCAAAGCCGGCAAGACGGGCAAGAAGTAGGAGCAACGATGACCGCAATCGCCAAGAAACGCCAGGAACTCCGCGTCCGACGACACCGTCGCGTGCGCAAGAAGGTGCACGGCACCGCCGCGCGACCGCGCCTGGCCATCTACCGCAGCAACAAGCACCTCAGTGCCCAGGTGATCGACGACGACAGCGGACGCACCATCGTGTCGGCGTCGTCGTTGGAGGCCGACTTCCGCAAGAAGCAAACCGGCAGCAACATCGCCGCGGCAACCGCGGTCGGAACGCTCGTCGCAGAGCGCGCCAAGCAAGCCGGAGTCACGGCGGTCGTCTTCGACCGAGGTGGCTTCCTCTATCACGGCCGCATCGCGGCAATCGCTGAAGCGGCTCGCGCCGCAGGATTGGAGTTCTAATGACCGACGTACAGCAGCCCGAGGCAACGGACAATCGCAATCGTCGTGAGCGTCGTCCACGCGAGCGTCGCGAACCGCGTCCGGAAGCCAAGCCGGGCGAGTTCGGCGAGTCCCGCGTGGTGCACGTCAATCGTGTCGCCAAGGTGGTGAAGGGCGGACGTCGATTCCAGTTCGCCGCCATCGTCGTCATCGGCGACAAGGCCGGTCGCGTCGGTCTGGGTTACGGCAAGGCCCGTGAAGTTCCCCTGGCGATTCAAAAAGGTACCGAGGATGCGAAGCGCAACGTGTTCCATGTGGCGCTCGCCGGCCCGACGATCACCCATGCCATCGAGGGAGTCAACGGAGCCGCCCGCGTGATGCTGAAGCCCGCAGCGCCCGGTACCGGTGTCATCGCCGGCGGTGCTGCTCGAATCATCCTCGAGGAGGCCGGCATCAAGGACGTGCTCGCCAAGTCGATGGGTTCGTCGAACGCCATCAACGTCGCGCGAGCCACCATCAACGGCTTGCGGTCGCTGCTTCGTCCCGACGACGTCGCCAAGCGTCGCGGCCTGACCGAGGACGAGTTCGTTCCTCGCGGATTGCTGCGCGCCTACAACGACACCAAGAAATCCCGAGCACAGGCTCGATAGGGGAGATCATGGCAGAAAAGACCATCACCGTCCGACAGAAGCGTTCGCAAATCGGTTGCATGCCCAAGACGCGTGCGACGCTGCGCGCCCTCGGACTGCGCAAGATCGGTGACACCAACGTGTTGCCCGACCGACCGGAGATTCGCGGCATGATTGCGCGAGTCCCGCACCTCATCGACATCGTCATCAGCGACAAGAAAGGCAACTGACCATGCGCGTAGATCAGGTCGGACCAAAGCACGGAGCCCGTAAGGCACCCAAGCGAGTCGGTCGCGGAATCGGCGGTAAGGGCGGCAAGACCGCAGGTCGAGGCACCAAGGGTCAGTACGCCCGCAATACGGTGGCGCGTGGCTTCGAAGGTGGACAGATGCCGCTCAAGCAGCGCGTCCCGAAATTGAAGGGCTTCAACAACCCGTTCCGTGTGGAGTACCAGGCGATCAACCTCGACACGCTCGATGCACTCGGCGTTGCGGAGATCGATGCGACGCTCCTCGTGGCAAAGGGCTTGATCCGCAAGGGCAACCTCGTGAAGGTGCTCGGTCGCGGCAAGGTGGGCAAGGCGCTCACGTTGTCGGTACACGCGGTGTCGGCAACGGCTCAGGAGGCGATCACCGCCGCTGGTGGAACCATCACGATCCTGCCCAAGCCGTTCCGTGGAGTGCGTCCGCCGGCTAGCGGCAGCCAGTACACCAACCGCTAGTTTTCGCTCACAAGGGAGCTGCAACGACGATGTTCGCTCGGATAAAAAGCCTGTTCACCGTTGCCGACTTGCGCAACAAGGTGCTCTTCACGCTCTTCA
Organism: Actinomycetota bacterium; assembly: GCA_005793785.1. Lineage (GTDB taxonomy): Bacteria > Actinomycetota > Acidimicrobiia > Acidimicrobiales > Ilumatobacteraceae > F1-60-MAGs027. Next base: position 5,007 of record SXPW01000002.1, read on the forward strand.
TCTTCGCGGTGTACCGCGTCGGCGTCTCGCTGCGCGCACCGGGCGTCGACGCACAGGCCGTCAGCCAGTTGCGCGAGGCGTCGCAGTCACAGGGGGCACTCGGCTTCTTGAACCTCTTCTCGGGTGGTGCGTTCGGGAGTTTCTCGATCTTCGCCCTCGGCATCATGCCGTACATCACCGCGAGCATCATCATGCAGGTGCTCACCGTGGTGATTCCCAAACTCGAGCAATGGCAGCAGGAGGGCGCCACCGGCCAACGAAAGATCACCCAGTGGACCCGTTACGTCGCCGTCGCCATTGCCACGTTGCAGGCGGCGGGACTCACCTTCATCTTCGGACAGGGCAACGGTTCGGCGTTCTTCGGTGCTGCTGCGACGGTTCCCGACGTGGTGTTGCTCGATCCGTTCATGCCGCGTGCGCTCATCGTCATCCCCACCCTCGTTGCGGGAACCACGTTGCTCATGTGGCTGGGTGAACTCATCAGCCAGCGGGGAATCGGCAACGGAATGTCGATGATGATCTTCGTGTCGGTGGTCAGCGATTTGCCGTACAGCTACTACTCGTTGCTGCAGAGCAAGAAGACCGTGGTCTTCGTCGTGCTCGTCGGTGTCACGCTCCTGATCCTTGCTGCGGTGGTGCGCGTGGAGCTCGGCCAGCGGCGTATCCCCGTGCAGTTCGCCAAGCGGGTGGTCGGTCGACGCCAATTCGGTGGACAGAGCACCTACATCCCGCTCAAGGTCAACCAATCGGGTGTGATTCCGATCATCTTCGCCTCGTCGGTGTTGCTGCTGCCCGTCCTCGTATCCAACATGCTGGGTAGTGCCGAAGGTTGGCGCGGTGCCATCGCCCGATTCGTGGACCGCTACCTGATCAACAGTCAGAACATGTTGTACATCACCATCTTCTTCGGAATGATCATCGCGTTCGCCTACTTCTACAATTCGATCGCGTTCGATCCGATTCGTCAGGCCGACCAGTTGCGCAAGCAAGGTGGATTCATTCCCGGAATCCGGCCGGGTCCGCAAACCGAGACGTACCTGGGCAAGGCCGTCAATCGCATCACGTTGCCCGGCGCACTGTTCGTGGCGTTCATCGCCATCCTTCCGTACATCATCCTGTGGGTGGGTGACGTGCAGAGCTTCCCCTTCGCCGGCACCACGGTGTTGATCGCCGTCGGAGTCGCACTCGAACTGATGCGTCAGATCGACAGTCAGTTGATGCAACGCGACTACCAGGGTTTCCTGAAGTGACGATTCGGCTGGTCCTCCTCGGCCGGCAGGGTTCGGGCAAGGGAACGCAGGGTGCGCGACTGGCCACCCTCTACGCGATCGCCCACATCTCGACGGGGGAGATGTTGCGCAACGCCATCAAGCATGCGACACCAGTGGGCAAGGCGGTGAAGGAGATCATCGACAGCGGCGGTTTGGTGAACGACGAACTCATGGCCAGTTTGGTGCAGGGTCGTCTCGGTGAGTCCGATGCCCGGACCCACGGGTACCTCCTCGACGGATTCCCGCGCACGCTGCCCCAAGCGCTGTCGTTGGACGACATCGCGCGAGCCCGACCGATCAACATCGTCGTCGATCTCGAGGTGCCGCGCGAACTGGTGATCGAGCGACTGAGCGCCCGCCGAGCCGCCGAGCATCGGGCCGACGATTCCCCCGAGGCCGTCGAACGGCGTTTGGCCCTGTACGACGAACAAACCGCGCCACTCATCGCCCACTATCGCAAGAAGGGCGTCCTGGCCGTGGTCGACGGGGTGGGTACCCCCGACGAGGTGTTCGCCCGATTGACCTCCGCCATCGTCACCGCCACGGGCATCACTGCGCCGGGTGGCGACGGGCGGACGACCCGATAGCGTTCTGAGTCGCCCTGCGGGGCCCGAAGGAGTCAGTTCTGGCAAAAAACAAGGAAGATGCCATCGTGCTGGAAGGCACGATCACCGAATCATTGCCCAACGCAATGTTTCGGGTGGAACTTTCCAACGGGCGCTCCGTTCTGGCGCACATCTCGGGAAAGATGCGGGTCAACTACATCCGTATCAATCCGGGGGATCGAGTACAAGTCGAGTTATCACCGTACGACCTCACCCGAGGCCGTATCACATTCAGGTTCAAATAAGAAAGAGATCATCGTGAAGGTCCGACCAAGCGTGAAGAAGATGTGCGAGAAGTGCAAGGTCATTC
>SXPW01000144.1 GCA_005793785.1 Actinomycetota bacterium
CGACGCATCGTGTTCTTCCACCAACTCTTGCCGCGACCCGGCTTGCTGTCGGCGACCTTGCGTACCACGACACGGAGTATTGCGTAGGTCAATCGGGTGAGGACGAAACTTCCGATGACGATTGCAATGGCAACCACCGGTCGTGTGAAGAATCGTTGGACTCCGCCGACCTCCTCGTCGGCGGCAATCATTGCGATCGAAGTCAGTGAGGAAGGAAAGTGCACCACTTCATTGTGGCGGACGGTGGGCGCAAGTCGGGGACGGGCGAGTTGGTCGTAGCGACTACCCACCGCCATGCATTCATTAGCCTGACGATGATGAAGGCACTGCGAGTACTCCTGGTCGGTGCTTCATTGCTCGCTTTGGTGGGCTGCGGTGACGTGCAAGTGACCTCATCGACGACGATTGGCGATGCGAGCGACACGACGTCGACATCGGAGGTGACGGAAGAAAGCGCGACTACCACCGTCGAACCAATACCCGCGACCACGGTGGCGGTGGTCGAGACCACGATCGCCCCGGTCACCACGACCACGGTGCTTGACATCGTCTGCATCAAAACCACGACCTGCCAATATGCCAACCTCGTCGGAGTCGATTTCTCCCGACTGAAGCTCGATTTCGTCGATTTCTCCGTAGCCAGTCTCGCTGGCGCGAGTTTCGTCGGAGCCAACTTGACCAATTCCATCTTCATTCGCACCGATCTGAGCGCCGTGAATTTCGAGGGTGCCACGCTGAAGAACGTCGACTTCACCGCGGCAACGCTCACCGCTGCATCGTTCAAGGGGGCGAATCTGGAGGGTGCCGTATTGTGCGACGTCGACCTCACCGCGGTGCTCGACCTCACGAAGGCCCAACTCGATCAGGTGAAAAAATTCAAGACGAAGGGAAAGGTGTATTGTCCCTAGTTGACGCCTGAGGGGGCAACATGACGGCAGCAATTCCGGCCTCGATCGACGAGGTCAACGCGCAATGGATGGGCAGTGCAACCGGCTGGAACGTGAGCGCATTGCGCAACGAAATCATCGGAGTCGGTGTCGGCGTCGCGAGCGCGGTCTATCGCTCCCATCTCACGGGAACGGATTGTCCGTCGAGTGTCATCGTGAAACTGCCGGCACTCGATCCGAACGCGGTTTTCACCAGCGCAGTACTGCGGATGTACATCCGAGAGGTGAAGTTCTTCAAGACGTTGGCCAAGGACGTGCCTTTCCGGGTATCCAAGTCGTACTACGGCGAGGTGAACGAGGAGACGAGTCAGTTCGCAATGGTCGTGGAGGACCTCGGCAAACTGAGGATCGTCGACCAAGTCAAGGGCATGACTATCGAGGATGCGCGACGTGCCGTAGATGCCCTCGCCGCGATGCACGCCAAATGGTGGGGCAAGGCGGACGCTCTCGCGGAGAACGGCACCACGATCAGTCTTGGTGACCCGATCTACCCAGCGGTCGTGCCGATGGTGTTCGCCGAAGGGTGGGAGAAGTGCACCAAGGAAGTTCGGATGCCCGACTCGATTCTGAAGGTGGGACCGCGCTTCGGCGGCGCGGTGGCCGGATTGCTCGCATCGCTGGCGCAGGGCCCGAACACGTTGGCACACGGCGACTTCCGTGCCGACAACCTGTTGTTCGACGACCAGAACCAACTCGTCGTCCTGGACTTCCAATTGATCGGTACCGGCATCGGTGCGTACGACCTCGCCTACTTCATCACGCAGAGCATCTCGGCGGACGACGCCAGCAAGTACGAGCGCGAATTGTTCGACCGTTGGATCGACGGCTTGCTCACGCGAGGGGCATCACCGGAACTCGTCGACAAGAAAACTCTGTGGGAGCACTATCGCTCGGCTGCGTTGTTCTGTCTGGCGTATCCGATCATCGCCAGTCGCGGAATGGATCTCACCGACCAGCGCTCGTTCGAACTCGTCGACTGCATGAACACTCGTTTCGATCGCGCGGTGCGCGAGTTGAACTTGGAGTCCTTGTTGCCCGCCTAGTCTCCACGGAGTGGAACTGGTACTCGTCCGACATGGATTGCCGGTTCGGCGCGAATTGAAGGAGGGTGTCGCCGATCCCGAGCTCGCACCCGATGGACTCGTGCAGGCGGCCAAGATGGCGACGTATCTCTCGGGCGAGGCAATCGCCGCAATCTACGTGAGCCCGCTTCGTCGCGCCATGGAGACGGCGGCACCGCTCGCGGAACTGACAGGATTGACTCCGATCGTCGACGACGACATCAGCGAATTCGACCGCAATTCGAGCGAATACGTTCCGATCGAGGAGTTACGCGGCACCAACGACCCACGTTGGTTGAAGATGGTGCGCGGCGAGTGGGAGGAGGGCCACGATCACCCCGACTTGTTCCGTAGACGTGTCGTGGCGGCCTGCGAGCGAATCATCTCGGCTCACTCCGGAGAGCGTGTGGTGGCGGTGTGTCATGGTGGTGTCATCAACCAGTACCTGGCGCACATTCTCGGCATTCAGACGCAACTCGGGTTCTTCTACCCGCAGTACACGTCGATACATAGGGTGGTCGCTTCGCGCGAGGGATTGCGTTCGCTGGCCACGCTGAACGAGGTCGCTCACCTGCGTGGGTAGTGATGCCGTGCCAGGCGGTGGTACGGCCTTATCCGTCCGACTTATTTCAGGGCGGCGAGTGCGGCGGCGTAATTCGGTTCGTTGGCGATTTCGTCGACGAGTTCGGTGTGCGTGACCTTGCCTGACTCATCGAGTACCACGATGGCTCGAGCGAGCAAACCCTTCAGCACGCCGTCGACGATGGTGACTCCGAACCTCGAGCCGAAGTCGGTCCGGAACGAAGAAGCGTTCTGCACGTTGGTGATGCCCTCGGCTCCACAGAATCGCTTCTGTGCAAAGGGTAGGTCGGCGGAGACACAGAGCACGACCGTGTTGTCCATGGCCGCGGCGAGCTCGTTGAATTTACGCACGCTCTTGGCGCAGGTTGGGGTGTCGATGGACGGAAA
>SXPW01000017.1 GCA_005793785.1 Actinomycetota bacterium
GGCGGAGAGGGAGGGATTTGAACCCTCGGTCCGGTTGACCCGGACAACGCCTTAGCAGGGCGCCCCATTCGGCCACTCTGGCACCTCTCCAGGAACTAGAAATTTCGTGAGATAACCGTGCTGTGAGTGTACCGACTCACGCTCTTGGCGGAACGAGAGGGATTCGAACCCCCGGTAGGCGTAAACCCACTCCTGTTTTCAAGACAGGTGCATTCGTCCGCTCTGCCATCGTTCCGTGAGCAACGCTATCCGCGGGTCGGAGTCAGCGATTGATTCGTGCGCGAATTGCATTCATCCAGTCATCGGCATCACGCCAGCGTTGATCGGCGTGTTCCCGCGCCGACTGCGTGTGCTTGCCTGCGGCGGGATACGAACCGAGAAATTTCACGTCACCCTGCTTGGTACGCAAATCTCGCAACGCATCGGCGACGAGCTCATCCGACACGTGGCCATCGGCGTAGATGATGAAGCAATAGTCGCCGAGTCCTCCCCGCTTCGTCGGACGACTGAGCAACTGGGTGATGTTGATGCGTCGCGCGGCGAACTCCTGCAGGATGCCAATCAAACTTCCCGGCTCGTCGGCGCGTTGGAATACCACGACGCCGGTCTTGTCGTTGCCGGTCGGCGCAGGAATCCGATCCTTGCCGACCACGACGAAACGGGTTTGATTTCCCTCATGGTCGGCGATGTTTCGTTGCAACACATCCAATCCGTAGAGCGAGGCCGCGTTCGCAGGTGCGATCGCCGCGACACCGTGGGCGCCTTCATTCGCCGCCATCTGCGCAGCCTCTGCAGTGGAGTTGGCGGCCTGGATGTCGACCGAGGGCAGTGCCCGACGGAGGTACGCGTGACACTGTGCCGTTGCTACGGGAATCGACAACACGACCTTGATGTCGCTCAGCGCAGTACCCGGGCGTGCCAGCAGGCAGTGCTCGATGTCGAGCACCACCTCACGCTGAATGACGAGGTCGTGGTCGAAGACCAAGGCATCCTGGGTGAAGTTGACGGTGCCTTCGATGGAGTTCTCGATGGGGACGAAACCGATGTCGACCTCCCCACCATCGACCGCGTCCAGAACGTCGGGAACGGTACGCAAGGCAATTCGCTGGAGCTGTGCCAGATCGGGCTGGGTGAGGAGGGCCTGTTCGGTGAACGTGCCGGCTGGACCAAAGAAGCCGACGCGACGTGCTTTCGTCACCCCGACAAGGCTAGGAGCGGCAGTTAGCCTGCCCAGCATGTTCGAGTACGCAGCATTCAATCCGTTCAATGCAAGCCCGGAAGGGTTGGCTGCCGAACTCACCAGAAAATCGGCCGAGGGTTGGGAAGTGGTGTCGATTACCTCCACGACCGACGGACGATTCTGCGCGTTCTTGCGCCGCCCCGTTGCGCAACGAACCACTACGACCACCACCACTCCAACGACGACTGCGAGCGAACCCGGATACGGTGTCGCCGCGGCGAGCGCACCGAGCACGACGAGTGTTGCGAACCCGAGCGTGCCTGCAGCGTGGTACAAGGATCCGTCTGGTCGATACGAGATGCGCTATTGGAATGGCAGTGCCTGGACTGAACATGTCTCGCGTGGCGGTCAGCAGTTCACCGATCCCCCCGTTGCCTGACACGCCCATGCGGGCGACTTCACTCGGCCACGCCGGCATCCTGATTCGTTGCGCGCAGGCTTCGATCGTCTGCGATCCGTGGTTCGTCCCTGCATTCCTTGGTTCGTGGTTTCCGTTTCCACGCAACGATCTGCTCGCAGAGGAACTCATGGCGACGGTGTGTACGCCCGACTATCTCTACATCTCACACCTGCACGGCGACCACCTCGACGAACCGTTCTTGCGCGAGCGCATGAGCAAGACGGCGACGGTGCTCCTGCCCGAGTTTCCGACGAGCGAGTTGCGACGCCGGCTGACCCGGATCGGCTTTACCGACTTCGTGGAGACTCGCGACGGCGAGGAGATCGAATTGCGCGACGGTTTGCGCGTCGCGATTCACGTGGAGACGTCGGTGACCGACGGTCCGGGCGGCGATTCGGCAATCGTCGTCTCCGACGGCACCGCGCGCCTCGTGAACCAGAACGATTGCCGCACGCACGACCCGCGCGCGCTCACCGCACACGGACCTGTGGATCAGCACTGGCTGCAGTATTCGGGGGCGATCTGGTACCCGATGGTGTACGACGAGCCAGAAGCGGTGCGCCGCGCGCAAGCACAAGCGAAGGTGGAGAGCCAGTTCACCCGAGCAGAGCACTACGTCGAGGCCATAGGCGCTACCACAGTGGTGCCATCGGCTGGTCCGCCCTGCTTTCTCGACGAGCAGCTGTTCGGATTCAACATGATCGACGGTGACGAAGTATCGATGTTCCCAGATCAAACCCGATTCATCGAGCGGCTGTCGGCACGAGGACATCGTGCCGAGCACAACATTCCCGGCACAACCATCACGGTGGTGGGAGGCGACATCCACGTCTCCCATCCCTCTGACGACGTGGAGTCGCCCTTCGGCGACAAACGCAACTACCTGCGTACCTACCAGACCGATTGGCATGAGTGGCTTCGCGTTGAACGGGACTCGTGGCCCAGCAAGTCCGCCCCGTTCCAGCCACGGCTCGCTGCATGGTGGGAGCCGTTGTTATTGCGCGCGCCAACTCTGCGTCGTGGCATCGGGGCGGCATGCCTGATACGCGCGGGTGACGAGCACGTGCTGGTCGACTTCGTCACGGGAACCGTGCGCGACCATTCGGGTGAGACTTATCGCTTCCGATTCGATATTGCTCCCGAATTGCTGGAGAAAGTTCTCGCCGAGCACGCAGTCGACTGGTCGAACTCATTGTTTCTCTCATGCCGCTTCACGGCGTGGCGCGATGGCTCATTCAACGAGTACCTCTACAACTTCTTCAAGAGCTTGTCGGTGGAACGTATCGATCGTGCCGAAGCCGAGGCTCGCCGGCGGCATGGTATTGACGACACCCCGAGCGAGGAAATTCAACTCGGAGATTTCACGCTGGAGCGATACTGTCCGCACCGCAAAGCCGACCTCTCCGTCTTTGGCAGCATCGAGGGAAACGAAGTCGTTTGCGCCCTGCATGGGTGGCGCTTCCGTACGTCGGATGGCACCTGCATTTCGGCGGCAGACCGACGACTTCAGATTCGTCGAACGACGTAACTGAATTCGTAGACACCATCAGCAATCTCGTAGCGGGGATCGACATCCGGACCGCAACTCGCCGTGCCAAGACCACGGTGCGCCACGTCGAGATGCACCACGAGATCACTACTTCGTTGCAATTGAGTCGTGTCGAGAGCGGCCTGA
>SXPW01000018.1 GCA_005793785.1 Actinomycetota bacterium
CCACGTCCCGGACCCTCGAGACGCTGCAGATGGCAGTTGACCACGAAGACCAGGTTGTCGAGGTGTTCGCGGGAGGCCAAGGAGAGCGCGCCGAGTGTCTCTGGTTCGTCGCATTCGCCGTCGCCGAGGAACGCCCACACCCTGCTGTCCGTGGTGTCGTCGAGTTTCCGATTGGTGAGATATCGATTGAAGCGAGCGTGGTACAAGGCGGTGATGGGTCCGAGTCCCATCGACACCGTGGGAAATTCCCAGAACTCGGGCATCAGTCGCGGATGGGGGTAGGACGACAGACCCCGCCCGCCTCGTCCGATCTCGCGACGGAAGTGGTCGAGATCGTCGGCTTCGAGTCGCCGCTCGAGGTAGGCGCGCGCGTACACGCCCGGCGCTGCGTGACCCTGGAAATACACGTGGTCTCCCGCGCGACCATCGTCCTTGCCGCGGAAGAAGTGGTTGAATCCCACCTCGTACAACGACGCCGATGACGCGAAGGTGGAGAGGTGGCCACCGATGCCCTCGGCGTGTGCATTGGCGCGCACCACCATCATCGCGGCGTTCCAGCGAATGTAGGCCCGAATTCGTCGCTCGAGATGCTCGTCTCCGGGAAACCATGGCTCGTGTTCGGCGGGAATCGAGTTGACGTACGGGGTGGAGACCGTGGCGGGGAAACTGACTTGGGTTTCGCGTGCTCGCTCGAGCAATCGCGACAGGAGGTAGCGGGCTCGATTCTTGCCCTGCACGTCGACGACCGAGTCGAGCGAGTCGAGCCACTCCTGCGTCTCCTGCGGATCGGTGTCGGGGAGTTGATGGACGGAACCGTCGAACAACATGCGTCCATTCTCGCACGACGGCTCCCGAGTTCACGCCTACCAATCGGTAAGTATCTGGGGTGATGACGACTGTTCGCACGGTGTACACCGACGGTGCATGCTCGGGAAATCCGGGTCCCGGTGGCTGGGCGTGGGCGGTGGCACCTCGTGGTGAGCCGCACGACAGCGGCGGCGAATCACCGACGACGAATCAGCGCATGGAGTTGCTCGCGGTTTTACAAGCATTGCGGACGCTCTCGCTGCAGCCCGGACCCATCGAGGTGGTGTCCGACAGTCAATACGTGGTGAAGTGTTTTACCGAAGGCTGGTGGGAGGGATGGATGCGCCGTGGCTGGAAGAACAGCCAACGACAGGCTGTGGCGAATCGCGACTTGTGGGAGCCGCTCGTTGCGCTGGTGCGTGAGCGGGGAGACATCTCGTTTCGTTGGGTTCGTGGACACACCGGTGAACCCATGAACGAGCGTGTCGATGCGCTGGCCGTGGCCGCTATCGATCTCGTGCGCTAGCGTTCGCCGCCATGGAACTCACCAACTCAAGTGCCATCGTCACCGGAGGAGCCAGCGGAATCGGAGCCGCAGCTGCTCGACTGCTCGCCAAGAAGGGTGCCAAGGTGGTCATTGCCGACCTACAGGCTGACAAGGGTGAAGCGCTCGCCAAGGAGATCGGTGGAGCCTTCTGCAAGGTGGATGTCACCAATACACAGGACATCATCAACGCCACGGAGATGGCCAAGTCGATGGGCCCGGTTCGCGCACTGGTGAATTCGGCCGGCATCGGCTGGGCGCAGCGCACCGTGGGCAAGGACGGCACGGTGGAGTCGGCGGCGAACCTCGATGCCTTCAAGAAGGTGATCGCGATCAACCTCGTCGGTACGTTCGACTGCATTCGCGTGGTTGCCACGGCGATGAGTCGCAACGAACCACTCGAGCACGGCGAGCGTGGAGCCATCGTGAACATCGCATCGGTGGCCGCGTTCGACGGTCAGATCGGTCAGGCGTCGTACTCGGCATCCAAGGGTGGTGTCGTCGGCATGACGTTGCCGATTGCCCGCGATCTCGCCGCGATCGGCGTGCGGGTCAATACCGTTGCTCCAGGACTCATCGATACCCCGATCTACGGCCAGGGCGATGCGAGCGAGGCGTTCAAGAGCAACCTGCAAAAGGGCGTGCTCTTCCCGCAGCGACTCGGTTCGCCGGAAGAACTCGCCTCGATGGTGTTGGAGTGCATCACGAACAGTTACATGAATGCAGAGTCGATCAGAGTTGATGGTGGCATTCGCATGCCGCCGAAATGACCCCATTCGTCACACACAGCGACCCGTTCACGCCGTTTGATACGGCGCCGTCGAAGCCGAGTGTCGACACTGGCTACGTAGCCCGCATTCCGCACGACGAGATCTTGCCCCAAGTCGTTGGTGATGCATTCCGTCATCGAGTCGGCACCAAACCGCTCGATCTCCACCGTTGGTTCGTGCGCGACCCCGACTGGGAACCCACGATCGCGATGAAACGCGCACTCATCGACGAACGTCGCAATGAGGTGGTGTGCCATCGCGACGACGCCCACGAGGTGGCGCAAGAGGCGGGGGAATTGGTGTTGGGCTGGCTCGGCAAATCCACCTCGAACATCGGCATCGATACGTTGGTCGATGCAGCGCGGGAGGTGCCAGACGATCTCACGGTGCTGCGGTCGATGCCCAGCGAGGCGGGTGAGCAACTGCCGTTCGTGGCCGGCGTGGTGTGCTCACCGAGTCGCTGGAAATTGTCGGAGAAGATCGGCCACGACATGCTCACGGTGCACAAACCCGTGGCGTTGTATGCCGAGCACATCGGTGCAGCGGTCGATACGACACTGACGCGGCTGTCGCCGGACAAGCCCATCTGGCGATCGAACTGGACGTTGGAGGATCACCCGGCGTTGTTCCAACCGTATTCGCCGGACAAACCGTTGGTGGAACATCCCTCAGAGTTGTGGATTCGAATCGAGCGCGAGACACTGCGGCGTCTCCCGCGCACGCGCGGCATCTTGTTCACCATAAGAGGTTTTCAGGAGCCACTCAGTAGTTGGGTGAATCGGGGACCTGAGGCCGTTCGAACCCTGCGCGAACTCGTGTTCCGTCTCCCTGATGCGCTCGCCCGATACAAGAGTGTGTACGACTATCGAGCCGCCACCATCACGTGGCTCGACTCGCTGCTCGCCTAGGTGGTGTAGTCGGCGTTGATACGGATGTAGCCGTCGGTGAGGTCACAGCCCCACACGGTGGCATCACTGGTGCCGGTGCCGAGCGAGACATGAATCAGCACATCGGCTCCTTTCATGTACGAGCTCAATTGTGCGAGCCCAGCAGCATCGACTTGTTGCGGGTACACCTCCTGGGCACCGAAGCGAATCACCACACGTTCTTGGTCGATGTCCGAATACTGCGAGCACTTGCCGACAGCCATGGCGACGCGCCCCCAGTTGGGGTCGGCACCGTGCACGGCGGTTTTCACCAAGGGTGAGTTGACGATGGCACGCGCCACCGTGACCGCTTGCTCGACGTTGCGTGCGCCATCCACCCGAACCTCGATGAGTTTTTCCGCGCCCTCACCATCGCGGGCGATCTGTTTGGTGAGCGACAGCAGCACGTCGTACAGTGCGTCCTCGAAAGCCGAATCGTTGACCGCGCCAGCAGCACCACTGGCCAGACACACCGTGGTGTCGCTCGTGGACGTGTCGGTATCGATCGACACACGGTTGAACGTGCGTTCGACGCAGCGACGGTAGGCCACCTCGAGTTCGGCGCGCGAGAGGGCGGCATCGGTGAACACGAGCGAAATGTGGGTGGCCATGTTCGGTTCGATCATGCCGACGCCCTTGGCGACGCCGACGATGCGTGCCGACGAACCAGCGATGGTCGCTTCGGCCAATTTCGGCACGGTGTCGGTGGTCATGATGGCACGTGCCACCAAACCTGCGTCCACTGATTCCGTCAGGTCGGCGACTCGGGCGACTCCGGCGCGAATCTTGTCCATCGGATATTGGCGACCGATCACACCCGTCGAGGCGATGACGAACGCGTCGTTTCGACACCCGAGGCGTTCGGCAACGCTAGACACGATCTCCCTCGCATTTCTCATGCCCTCAACTCCGGTTGCCACGTTGGAATTCTTCGAAAGGACGATCACACCGCGAGTGCGTCCACCCGCGATGAGTTCGCGACTCAGAACGACACTCGCGCCCGCGAAGCGACTCTGGGTGAAGAGGGACGCGCCGACGGTTTCGGGTCGACCAAGGATGACGACGAAGTCGAGCGAGTCGTCCTTGATGCCGAAGTTTGCGGTACGGGCGGTGAAGCCGGCGGGCAACGACGTCATGATTCGGTGGTGGAGTGTGCTCTAGGAGAAGTGTTTTGCCAGGTTGAGCAACGTCTTGCGCATGGCCACCTCGTTGTTGACGATTGCGTTCATGGCGCGCAGGAACCAATTGGCTTTGTTGGTCGAATAGTCGAACTCCTCGGTCACCATCGTTCCTCCCTCGACCGCGGACAACGTATAGCGCCACACGTGACCGCCGAAGTGTCGCCAGCCGATCCGCTTACCCTCCTCGAATTCCACCACGGTGTTGGTGATGCGATACGGAACACCCATGCGCATGGACATGCCGAATTTGGCGCCGAGCGACAATCGTTTCGGGCCGCTCAACCCGCCGCGCACGGTGCCCGAGCCGTCGATGTCGCAGTGGCGCTCCGGGGAGGCGAGCAGATCGAAAATGGCTTGGGGATTCGTCGGCACGAACTGGGAGACGGTGACGATTTTCCTTCGTGGGTCGTGGGCGGGCGAGTCAGATTTCGGTACGTGCGACATGCATACGACGCTAGGCGAGCGCGCCCGCGACGAGTTCACCGCAACGGCGCCCTGAAAAGAGTGCTCCTTGCAACGAACCCGTGTCACGGTGATCGCCGCACACGAAGACTCCGTTGCCCAACGCAATGTTGCGTTTCGGAGAGAACGGCGGACGCTGCTCCACTCCTGCATGACCGATTCGGTAGGTGCGAAGGTGGCGCCAGCCATCGACCTGCGAACCCCACCACGTGCGCAACTGATCGCGCGCCAGCGTTTCAAGGTCCCCGTCGACGACCTGCGGAAGTGCGGCCACGATCAGGTGTTTTCCCGCCGGCGCATAACTGGCGGCCACGTTGCTCATGACCGCCGCATTCAGGACGGGTCCCTTGCCCGACCCGTCGAGCATCACCAAGCGCGATTTGGTTGGAGCGGAGTCCGCCGCAAAGTACACCGCACCGGCCCGTCGCGACTCGCGCTCCGGCATCGACACCAGTTCGCGGGCCGCCGGCAATTCGGTTGCGACGACGATGGCGCGGCTCTCGATTCGACGCCCATCCGAGGTGATGACTGCACGACCATCAATCGAAGCGACCTTGGTGTTGCGATGGATGAGACCCGGTAACCGCTCGGCCATCTGGCGGGGCAGTGCTCCCATTCCGAGTCGGGGAACGGAAGCGTCCCCCTCGCTCAAACTTCGGAAAATGATGTCGAACATCCGTCGCGACGTGGTGAGTGACGGATCGAGTTGAATCCCACCGAACAGCGGGCGAAAGAACTGGTTGATCATCTTCGGAGAGAACCCGGCACGACGCAGGGCAACCACGGTGGGCATGTCTTGTCCGCGGAGGAGTTCGCGCGGATCGCCCTTCAGCGTTCGCGCGCGAAGAATCGCAAGTCGTGCCTTGTCGGCGAACGTTCCAATCGGGGCGCGAGCGGTGCCGAGGATGCTTCGTGGATTGCGGAACGGGTCGGTCACTTCGTAGGCACGACCACGCGACATCACGAGCGCACCAGGGCCGAACTTTTGGAGGTCGAGGGCGTCGAGGTCGATGTGTCGTTTCACTTCCGGGTATGCAGTGAGGAGAATCTGAAAACCACGGTCGAGCCGGTAGCCATCCACCATGTCGGTGCGAACCCGACCACCGACGTCATCCTGTGCCTCCAATACCGCAACGTTGAACGACTTTGAGTGCAGGTGTTTGGCGGCGGCGAGACCAGCGAGCCCCGCGCCGATGATGACCACGTCGACGCGTGACGGGAGTTGGCTCGTTGCAGCCGAACCGATGCTCACTTGTCGAGGAGCGAACGCAACGCGATTTCCAACGTGGGATGAGCGAACTCGAAGGTCGAGGCTCCGAGCGCGGTGGGCATTACTCGCTGACCAGTGAAGAGCAGTGCCTCGGCCAACTCGCTGCCGAGCAACACTTTCGGACCGAACGACGGAACCGGAAAAATCGCGGGGCGACGGAGCACTTTGCCCATTACTGCGGCGAATTCTGCACTGGTGACGGGTGCCGGAGCGGTGAGATTCACCGGACCGTGCACCGACGCAGTGATGAGATGCTCTATGGCGGCTACTTCGTCGTCGATGGAAATCCAACTTTGCCATTGGTTTCCCCGCCCGAATTTTCCACCGAGACCCGCTTGAAAGAGCGGCAACTGTTTCTTGAGTGCACCACCGTTGCGGGAGAGCACGATTCCCGTACGCAGGAGCACCGTGCGAACACCCGCGCCGATCGTGGCGTCCTCCCACTGCTTGCACACTTCGGCAAGGACTCCGGATCCGGCGCTGGAGGTCTCGTGCAGTGGTTCATCGCCGCGTGGACCGTAGAACCCGATTGCCGAGCCCGAAAGGAAGACGGATGGTCGATTGGCGGCTCCGGCGATGACACTGGCGAGCAACTTGGTGCTCTTGACCCGGCTGTCGAGGATTTCACGCTTGTAGGAGTTGGTCCATCGTTTGTCGCCGATTCCCGCACCCGACAGATGGATGACGGCATCGACACCCTCGACGACGCTGGCGTCGATG
This sequence comes from Actinomycetota bacterium, assembly GCA_005793785.1. Lineage (GTDB taxonomy): Bacteria > Actinomycetota > Acidimicrobiia > Acidimicrobiales > Ilumatobacteraceae > F1-60-MAGs027. Next base: position 6,681 of record SXPW01000018.1, read on the forward strand.
ACGCCTCGCGCCGGATCCCAGGTGGACTCGCCCCTGCTCGCGGTGCGACGCACCAATCGGACGACGTCGTGACCGTGACCCACGAGTCGTGGCACGAGAGCCGAGCCGATGAGTCCGCTGGCACCTGAAACGACTATTCGCATGCGGTCAGGCTAGACGCGCTGGTGACTCACGGAATGACGATGGGTATCGAAGTCACCACGGTGTTCGGACGGAAGAGTAGGCGAGCCTTGATGGCGAGCGCCGACTGGTTGTGGAGCCACTGTGACCGAAGACTGGTGACGAATTCGGGGATCACCACGGTGACGATGTCGTCGTCCTGCAGTCCGTCGAGGCGTTCGATTTCCTCCAGCACCTTGTCGGTGAGGTTGCGGAAGTCGTCCACCGGCGTTTCAAGTGTCACATCGGGGAACGTCTGGCTCCACACGCGATTGAGTTCAGCCCCCTCCTCGTCGGAACCGACGATGCTGAGGCCGAGCAGCCGGTCGGGGTTCAAACTTTGCGCGTACTTCACCGCCTGCACGACCCCGGCGTTCACCGAGCCGGCGAGCACCACCACGAAGTGCGTGCGAAAACGGGGTGCGACCTGGTCGGCGACCTTCAGGAACTCCTTGACACGAACGTAGTGACGGTTGATCGCCGTGAAGAAGATCGTCATCGAGGGAATGACGACGACGGGAATCCATGCTCCGTCGGTGAACTTGACGACGATCACGATGCCCGCCACGAAGAACGTGGTGACGGCTCCAATTGCATTGATGACGAGATGGAACCGCCAACGAGCCTCACGGTGTCGAACGTGGTGGATGCACATCCCGGCCTGGCTGAGCGAGAACCCGGTGAACACGCCGACCGCATACAGCGGAATCAGCGAGTTGACCAAGCCACCGAAGGCGACGATCAGCGCCGAAGCGGAGATGGCAAGCAGGATGATGCCGTTGCTGAACACCAGTCGGTCACCCCGATTGGCGAACTGCCGCGGGAGGTAGTTGTCCCGGGCGATGATCGAGGTCAAGCGGGGGAAGTCGGCGTATGCGGTGTTCGCCGCCAAGATGAGGATGCCGAACGTCGCGAATTGCATGATGAAGAAGGCGGCATTCCTCCCGCCATAAACGTGTTCGGCCATCTGGGCGAGGACGGTGTCCTTGATGATGCCGTGTTCGTCCTTCACGGGTTCGAGGTGCTGCGCGAGCACGCTCAGGCCGAAGAACGAACTTCCGAGGATGACGGCCATCAAGATCAACGTTCGCGAAGCGTTGCGGGATTCCGGTTTTTCGAACGATGGCACTCCGTTCGAGACGGCCTCCACGCCGGTGAGGGCAACCGCACCCGAGGCGAATGCCTTGAGGAAATAGAACATCGTGAGCGCGCCGGTGGCATCGAGGAGTTCCCTCGCCTCACCCTCGTGTGGGATGGCGGGTAGGTCCTGGAAGTACACACGGTAGAGACCAACGATGATCAGCGAAAACAGCGAGACGATGTAGAGATACGTCGGTGGCGCAAAGAGCGCGCCCGACTCCTTCAGTCCGCGCAGGTTGGCATAGGTCATGATGAGGACGAACCCGATGCACAGGTGCACTCGGTACGGAGCCAATCCGTTGAACGCCGACACGATGGCTGCCACACCGCCGGATACCGACACCGCCACCGTCAGGACGTAGTCGATGAGGAGCGAGCCACCGGCAATGAGCGAGGGATACTTACCGAGATTCTCCTTCGACACCACGTAACTGCCACCGCCGCTCGGATACGAATAGATGGTCTGGCGGTAGCTGCTCGCCACGATCGCCAGAAGAACGACGACGAGCAACGAGATTGGAACCAAACGGGTGTAGGCGGCCACGCCCGCGCCGGCAAGCGAGAGGAACACGATGAGAATTTCCTCGGTGGCATAGGCGGTGCTCGAGATTGCATCGCTGGCGAACACCGGTAGCGCCACCCGCTTCTTCAAACGGTGGTGTGCATCCTGATGGCTCTCGATCGGATTGCCGATGAGTATCGACTTGACCCGCTGCCAACCAGTGCGGCGGTCGATGTTCGTTGGAGCCATTGTGGTGTCGTACCTCGGAGCCACCATCGGTGGTGCAGGTTACGATGGTAGTTCGTGCACGTCATCATCGTTGGTTGTGGACGTGTGGGTTCCACCCTCGCCCGCGAATTGTCGGCTCTCGGGAACACCGTTGCGGTGATCGACCGTCGGGCCGACGCGTTCCTTCGTCTCGGCGACGATTTCAGTGGTCAGACGGTGGTGGGCATCGGGTTCGACCCGGACATCCTGATCTCCGCGGGAATCGAGCGAGCCGGAGCATTGGCGGCGGTGACGAACGGCGACAACTCCAACATCATGATCGCCCGAGTCGCGCGCGAACGGTTCAAGGTTCACAGCGTCGTTGCTCGCATCTACGACCCGAAGCGGTCGGAGATTTACGAACGACTCGGTATCGCGACCGTGGCGACGGTGAAGTGGACGGCGGAGCGGATTCTGCGACGAATCGTCGTCGACCGACCCGCCGTCGAATGGACCGACCCCAGTGCAGAACTCGTGCTGGTGGAACGCATCATCGGGGATGTCTGGGTCGGTGAGCGGTCGTGCGTGCTCGACGAGGGTCCGGGCAACGTCGTCGGACTCCGGCGATACGGCAAGGCGATGTTGGCGACGCACGATGTTCTCGTGCAGCAGGGTGACGTGATGTATTTCGCCGTGATGAACGCCGACATCGGTGCACTTGATGATTACTTGAAGAAGGGTCCCGGTCGAGGAAAGTGAATCGAGGGAGCGCACGATGAAGGTCATCATCGCCGGGGGCGGAAGCGTCGGTCGGTTCACCGCCCGTGAAATGGTGGCGGCCGGCCACTCCGTCACCATCGTCGACAACGATCGCTCGACCATTCGCGAGTATCAGTCGCGCCCCGAATCCCATGGCATCGAATGGCACTTCGGCGACGCGTGCGATTACCTCGTGCTCGATGCCGTCGGTGTACGAGATGCCGACGTCGTAGCCAGCGTCACCGGTGATGACGAGGACAACCTGGTGATCTCCCTCCTTTCGAAGCAGGAGTTCGGAGTTCCTCGTGTGGTGGCTCGTGCCAACAATCCGAAGAACTACTGGATGTTCAACGAGATGTGGGGAGTGGATGTTTCGGTGTCGACCCCGCACCTCATCACCAGCCTCGTGCAGGAAGCCACGTCGGTCGGAAATTTCGTGCGCCTCATGCAATTGAAGGGCGGCAAGGCCGAACTCGTCGAGGTGACGTTGGCCGAGACGTCGCCAGCCGTGAACAAGGCGATTGCCGATCTCGTTCTGCCGCGGAGTGCCACCATCGTTGCGGTGGTGCGTGCCGAGAGGGTGATGGTTCCGACGAAGGACACGGTGCTGCGCGTCGGTGACGAGGTCATGGCCCTCATCACCGAGGATGCCGAGGGCGCAGTTTCGAAATTGCTGGTCGGCTAGACGTTCACTGCCCGGGTTTGGGGAGGAGTCGGTACACGGGGTTCAACATCACCCGACGAGTGCCCTCCATGTGTGCAACACCGGACAACGTCAGTCCACGATTGTGTCCGACACCGGGAATCCGATCTCGACCGGAGAAGATGACGGTCAATTCACCGGTGCCGTCGCTGACCTCGATCTCCACGGCCGGAATACCCGCTCGCGGTTTGACGGCCATCCTGCGTATTTCGCCGCAGACTTCAACACGTTGACGCATCGGCATCTCCGAGAGCGACACCAACTCGAGTTCACCGAACGTGGCGCACAACCGCTCGGAGACGAGGTCGTCCTTCGACTGAGAGGATTTCGTCAGGAAGTCGCGCAGGCCCATGTGATACCGGATTGTGTTCTCCGATTCAGCGTACGCTCAACGCCGTGAGCACACGCAAACTCATCCTCGCAAGCCTGATTTGCGGAATCTTGATCGTGGTGGCAGGAACGGTGAAGCTGTTCCAAGCGTCCGAAGACTCCACGACGCCCCCCGACCTCTTTGCGATCGGTACCACCGTGCAAATCGCTGGGGTCACGGCGACGGTGAACGAACTCCGAGTGACCGAGGAGAAAACATTGGTGAACGTTTCCATGAGTGGACTCGGCGGCGACTCAGCGATCGAGGGCTGGTCGATGTTGGCGAATGGATCCGTCACCCGGCCGTTGCCGACGACGACGTGTCCAACTGCAGACGGAGCCACCGAATGCATCATCGAGTTCGTCGTGGCAATCGGCACACCGACCATCGTGTACGCGAGAGGCGACGAATCATCGCAGTGGTTGGGCGAGTAACTCGGTGAAACCGCTACCGTAGGTAGTCGTGTCCAGCGAACGATTCGACCTCGTCGTCATCGGCGGGGGACCGGGTGGATATGCGGCCGCCTTCTATGCGGCGTCCGCCGGAATGTCGGTGGCCCTCGTGGAAAAAGACACGATCGGCGGGACGTGTCTGAACCGGGGATGCATCCCTGCGAAGGCGTTCCTCGAAAGTTCGGCCGTCTTCCGACACGTCGCTCACGCCAAGGATTTCGGAATCGAATCGACGGCGCCAACCGTGAATTTTGCGGTCACCCAGGCGCGCAAGCAGAGCATCGTGAACGGCTTGGTGAAGGGCTTGACCGGTCTCACCAAGAGCAAGAAGGTCACCTACCTGCTCGGCACGGGTTCGCTCGGTGCGGATAGGAACGTCACCGTCAAGATGGGGGACGGCTCGACGCGCTCGCTCGACGCAACGAACGTGATCCTCGCGGCGGGCTCGGTACCGCGCACGATTCCCGGATTCGCAGTCGGTGGTCCGATCATGACCTCGGATGAGGTACTCGCGCTCGACAAGATCCCGTCTCGCATCGCCGTGATCGGTGGCGGAGCGATTGGATGCGAATTCGCATCGTGTTTCGCCGACCTCGGCGCGTCGGTCACGATCCTGGAGGGCTTGCCGAAGATCCTGCCGGGGCTCGACCCGGACGTCGCCAACGTGGTGGTGCGATCGTTCAAGAAGAAGAACATCGACATCAAGACCGGCGTCCAAGTCACGGGCCACCAGCCCACTGGAAACGGTGGCACGATCGTGTCGTTCGGCTCCGGTGAGACCCTCGAGGTCGATGCGGTGGTGGTGTCGGTCGGGCGACGACCATATTCCGACGAACTCGGGCTTGCAGGAACCAAGGTGAAACTCAGCGACCGCGGGTTCGTGGAGGTCGATGGTCATTGTCGAACGAGCGAGCCCAACGTGTACGCGGTGGGGGATCTCATTGCGACGCCGCAACTCGCTCACGTTGCGTACGCCGAGGCCATCGTCGCGGTGAAGCACATGCGTGGCGAAACCGCGTACCCCGTCATGTACGACCGGGTCCCGTGGGCGATCTACTGTCATCCCGAAGTTGCGTGGGCCGGACCCTCGGAAGAAGAAGCCCGCGCGGCAGGTCACGACGTGGTGGTGGCAAAACACCAATTCCGCGCGAACTCGCGAGCAATGATCCTGGGCGAACCCGACGGTCTGGTGAAGATCATCGCCAAAAAGGATCGCCACGGTCGCGCGGGACAGGTGCTCGGCGTCCACATGGTTGGACCTTGGGTCACGGAACAGTTGTCGGGTGGTTATCTCGCCGTCAACTGGGAAGCAACCGTCGACGAGATTGCAGAATTCATCCAGCCGCACCCGAGCCTCACCGAACTGTTCGGCGAGACCGTGTTGTCGCTCACCGGTCGAAGTATCAACGCGTGACGAAGGAGCGAACTTGCCGTGGCTGATGTGATCCTCCCGCAACTCGGCGAGACCGTGACCGAAGGAACCATCACGCGATGGTTCAAGAATGTGGGCGACTCGGTTGCCGCCGATGAACCGCTCTTCGAAGTGTCGACCGACAAGGTGGATACGGAGGTACCATCGCCGATCTCGGGCACGCTCACCGAAATTCGCGTGGCGGCTGGAGACACCGTGCCGGTGGGTACGGTGATCGCCGTCGTGGGTGCCGCCAGTGGGGCTGCAACAACACCGTCTCCGGCACCAACACCAACACCTGCACCCGCGCCCGTCGCGAAACCTGTACCCGCTCCCGCGCCCGTCGCGAAACCTGCACCCGCACCCGCACCCGCGCCGGCTCCCGCGCCCGTCGCGAAACCTGCACCCGTCCGCGCCGCAGCACCAAGCAGTGCACCCAGCAACGTTCTGCTTTCGCCGGTCGTACGTCGGTTGGTGAACGAACACGGCATCGATGTGGCGAGCCTGTCGGGGACCGGTCCTGGTGGACGCATCACCCGAGAGGACGTGTTGGACTACATCGACGCGAACGGTCTCACCCGCGCATCGGCTTCGGCGACATCTGTAGGCGCACCGACACCCGTACCAGCACCGGCACCAGCACCGGCACCAGCACCAGCACCGACACCAGCACCGGTGGTGGCACCCGCATCGGCGCCGAGCCCGGCGCCCACACCCCGCATCGCGGTTGGTGCCCGCGACGAGATCATTCCACTCTCCAAGATTCGTCGTCTGACCGGCAGTCACATGATTGCCAGCAAGTCCACCGCGCCGCACGCCTTCAGCGTGGTGGAGGTTGACTTCGCGAACGTCGACGTGGCACGCAATGCCGTGAAGGATTCCTTCAAGGCCACTGAGGGTTTCTCACTCACGTACCTGCCATTCATCAGTCGAGCGATCGTCGATGCCATTGCGCTGTTCCCGCATATGAATGCCAGCCTCGACGGAGACACCCTCGTGGTGCACAAGTACATCGACTTGGGAGTCGCCGTCGATCTCGACTATCAGGGACTCCTGGTTCCGGTCGTGCGTGGCGCGGAAGGGAAGCGCCTGCGCGCCATCGCGCGGGAAATCTCCGACCTCGCCAACCGTGCGCGCAGCCGCAAACTCTCCCCGGACGAGATCTCGGGTGGAACGTTCACGATCTCCAACAACGGCTCGGCGGGTTCGGTGCTCACGATGGCGATCATCAACCAACCTCAAGTGGCGATCATCAGCACCGATGCAATCGTTCGCAAACCGGTGGCAGTGAAACTCCCCGACGGTAGTGAGAGCATCGCGATTCACCCCGTCGGCAACATCGCCATGAGTTGGGATCACCGGGCGTTCGACGGTGCATACGCCGCAAACTTCCTCGCCAAGGTCAAGAGCGTGCTCGAGACACAGGACTGGTCGGCGGAGCTCTAGATGCGCGTTCGTTGGCTCGGGCGGGTCAACTACCGCGACGCCCTCGCGCTACAGGAGGGACTCTTTGCCTTCGCGCGACAGGACTACCTGCTCATGCTTGAGCACCATCACGTGTTCACGTATGGTGCGTCGGCCGACCTCGCGAACAATTTGCGTTGCACGCCCGAGGAAGTTGGGGCGGAATTGGTTCGCGTCAATCGGGGAGGTGACATCACCTACCACGGACCGGGACAACTGGTGGTCTATCCGATTCGTTCGCTGCCAGGCAAATACGGAGATGCATCGCCCGCCGACGTCACTGCGTACGTGTGCAGCGTCGAGCAACTGGTGATCGACGCGCTCGCGGAGTTGCACATCGAGGCGGGTCGCAAAACCGGGTACCCGGGTGTGTGGCTCGACCCCAACACCGATCGAGCGCGAAAAATCTGTGCGATCGGTGTGCGGGTGGCGCGCGGTTCGACGTCGCGTCGCACGATGCACGGATTCGCCCTCAACGTCAACCCGGACCTGCGCTACATGCGCGAGCACATCGTGCCGTGCGGTATCGGTGAGTGGCCGGTCACCTCGTTGCGGGAGGAGGGCAGTGTGGCCACCGTGCGCGAGGTTGCCGACGTGGTGGCTCGTCTGGCGATGGAACGATGGCCAACCACCCCGTATGCAGACGAATCGGCGAGTCGGGGGATGGGTCTGCCGCTCAACGATCGAGCCGACGTTGCCTGGGAATACGAACCGGACGTCGTCGGATTCCAGATCACCGAGCGCAAGCCCGAGTGGTTGCGCCCGCGAGTACGACACGGCGTCGAGGTGTTGGCAACCAAGCAGACGCTCCGTGACTTGCAATTGGTCACGGTTTGCGAGGAGGCCGGCTGCCCGAACCTGTCCGAGTGCTGGCGGGACGGCACCGCAACGTTCATGGTGTTGGGCGAGCGATGCACCCGCGCGTGCGGATTCTGTCTCGTGGACACCCGCAAACCCTTGGCGCCCGACATGGATGAGCCACGTCGCGTTGCAGAAGCCGTCGCGCGAATGGGTTTGAGTCACTCCGTTCTCACCATGGTGGCGCGTGATGACCTGTCCGACGGCGGCTTCGCGCACGTCGCGCGCTGCGTCGATGCGATTCGACTCGAGAATCCGGCAACGGTCGTGGAGACGCTGGTGTCCGACGCGAAGGGGGACGACACGTCCCTGCAATTCCTGTTCGACGTCAAGCCCGACGTGTTCAACCACAACATCGAGACGGTGGCGCGCCTCCAACGCGTGGTTCGCCCGTCGGCTGGGTACGCACGGAGTCTGTCGGTCCTGGCGCGAGCCAAGAGGGCGGGTCTCGTCACGAAATCGGGCTTCATGCTCGGATTGGGAGAAGAACGTCACGAAGTCGAATCGCTGTTGGCCGACCTAGCCTGCGTCGGCGTGAGCATCGTGACGATCGGGCAGTATCTGCGCCCGTCGAGCAATCATCTGCCGGTGGTTCGTTGGGCGCGACCCGACGAATTCGATCACTACAAGACGTTCGGTCAGCGGCTCGGTATCACCCACGTTGAGGCGAGTCCACTCACACGATCGAGTTACCACGCCAAGCAGTCGGCGGACGAAGCCGGCGTCGCAACGCCCGTCCTGGTGCGACAGAACTGATCGAAGTCGGCCAACGATGTCTTCTCGCGCACTGAACCAAATCATCACCGCCGAACGCACCGTCGAAGGTGGAGGTTTCGTGGTGCGCCGTCCGTTTCCCACGTCCCGGGTGAGTCACATCGACCCGTTCCTGCTCCTCGACGAGATGGGTCCGGTCGAGTACGCCCCGGGCAAGGCGATCGGTGCGCCCGAACATCCGCATCGCGGATTCGAAACCGTCACGTACCTGCTGCACGGCGCCATGGAGCACCGAGACACCACCGGCGCCGTTGCGACGATTCGACCGGGCGGCGTCCAGTGGATGACCGCCGGCTCGGGAGTGGTGCACAGCGAGTTGCCGACGCCCGATTTCCTCGCCACCGGTGGACGAATGCATGGATTCCAACTCTGGGTGAATCTGCCGGCCAGTGCCAAGATGATCGCGCCGCGCTACCAGGGGTTCGACTCCGACGAGTTGCGTCGCGTGTCGCTCGCCCACGGCGGTGAAGTTCGCGTGGTGGCCGGCACCGTGATGGGAATCACCGGTGCGGTACAAACGACGAGTCCGATGACCTATGCACACGTCCTGTTGCGTGCCGGGGAGGAAGTGACGTGGGAACCCTCCGACGGTCATACCGCGCTGGTGCACGTGTTCGAAGGAGAACTTCTCGCCAACTCGCACGGCGGCGTGTCCGGCCAGATGCTCGTGTTCGAGCGTTCGAGCGGCAGGATCGTGCTCACCACCAACGAGTCGGCTCAGGCGTTGTTGCTCGGAGGTCAACCGCTGGGTGAACCGGTGGTTCGCTACGGACCATTCGTGATGAACACGCGAGAGCAGATCGTGCAGGCATTCGAGGACTACGAAGCCGGTCGACTCGTCACGAGCAGTCGGTAGTGAAAACATGACGTCGTTGTACGCCACTCGCATTGGTCGAGCGCGGCGGCAGATGCATGCCCGTGGTGTGGATGCGCTCCTCGTCTCGGTCGGATTCGACCTGCCGTACCTCATCGGTTATCACGCGATGCCACTCGAACGACTGACCGCCTTGGTGGTGACGTCGGAGCGGGCGACGTTGGTGGTACCACGACTCGAGGCGGCTCGAGTCACGCATCATCCGGAGGTCTTCGACATCGTGGCTTGGAACGAGACCGACGATCCCGTCGCTACCACGGCGACGCTGATCGGATCGTCCCGTCGAATCGCGGTAGGCGATCAGATGTGGTCACGGTTCTTGGTGGAGTTGCTCCCGCACCTCAAGGAACGCGAGTTCGTCCGCTCCGTGGACGTGGTGGGAGCGATGCGAATCAACAAGGACGACGCCGAGATCGCGTCGCTCAGCGCTGCCGGTGCGGCCGCCGATCGGGTTGCTGCACAACTTCAGGGCGGCGAGATTCCGCTCATCGGTCGAACGGAGGCCCAGGTGTCGGCCGACATCTCGGCACGACTCATCGCCGAGGGTCACGACGTGGTCAATTTTGCGATCGTGGCGGCCGGCGAGAATGCCGCGAGTCCCCACCACCATGCCGGTGATCGAGTGATCAAACACGGGGAAATCGTGTTGTGCGATTTCGGTGGAACGATGGCCGGCTACTGCAGCGACATCACCCGTTGCGTCCACCTCGGGGAACCTCCTGCGGACGTCGCTCGGGCATGGATGGACTTGCGCCGCGCACAGGAGGCAGGCGTCGCCGCCGGAATCGTCGGGGCAACCTGCGAGAGCGTCGACGCGGCGGCTCGCGAGGTACTCGTCGAAGCAGGTTGGGGCGGGTACTTCATTCATCGCACTGGGCACGGCATCGGAATGGAAGCACACGAGGAGCCGTACATGGTGAGTGGAAACGCGTTGCCGATTGCCGCCGGACACGCCTTCAGCGTCGAGCCAGGCATCTACGTGGAGGGAAAGTGGGGAATGCGACTGGAGGACATCGTCGTGGCCACCGAAGCCGGACCGCGACGACTGAATCACACTCCGCGCGACCTCGTCGTCCTGTGAGGTTGCAGGCACGGGCGACGCCGGCCGATGCGAACGTGTCGACGCCATGAGGCTCGATGCAGCAACGGTGATGTTGCAGTGGGCGAGTGGCGGAATGTTGTTCTTCGTTTTTACGATGCGGTCCGGTGAGATCTCCGTCGGCTATGGAAAGTTGTTGCGAGCGGTGTACGCCGCCATCGCAGTGATCGGCGTGGTCCTGGGTGCGGCATTCGATTTCGTCCTCGTGCGCGAGGCTGCCGGAGTGTGCCTTGCTGCACTGGCACTCGTCGCGTTCGCACGACGCGACACGAGGCTCGACTGGATTGCGACGCTCCTGGGTTTCGTGGGGGTGGCGGCAGCGGCGCTCGCCTCCGACCACACCGCCGACGCCCTGTGGTTGGCTCGGCTTCTCGTCGGCGCGGCATTCCTCGGCTTGGTGAGCGACGCGATGCTCCTTGGTCATTGGTACCTCGTGCAGCCTGGAATGCCCCGCAAGTTGTTGAATCAACTCACCAACGTGTTGCTCGTGGTGTGGCCGATCGAAATCCTGGTGTTCCTGTTGCCAACGGGGATGATCAGTGTGCTCACCGGTGAGATCGACGACGGATGGAACGGCGTGCTTGGTTGGTTCTGGTTGGCATGTGCCGCATTGACGGGAGTGCTCGCGTGGTTCACACGCGCAGCATTGCGCGAACGCAGTTACTCCGCGGTGATGGCCGCAACGGGTTTGAGTTACTTGGCAATCCTCATGGGCTTTGGCACCGACTTGATTGCCCGCGCGCTACTGATGGCCTGACTGCGAACCCTCGGAGAGCGACGATCAGCCGCGAGGGGCGATGTGCGGCCAGGGACGCGACCGCTCGAACGCGAGTGCCAGTTCGAGCAACAACGGTTCGCAGAAGTGACGTGCCATCACTTGCAGCCCGACGGGTAGTCCGTCAACCGTTCCGGCCGGAATCGAGATGCCCGGATTGCCGTAGATGTTCGCCGGGAATGTGAGGACTCCGTTGTTCCCCGCGCCGGCGACGATGCCGCCGAACGTATCGGGCAACGGTCCTTGTGCATCGAAGGCAACGTCCGGGTTGCTGGCGGTGATGACCAGGTCGACCGCGCTGAAGATTTCGGTCATGCGACGGTTGAGTTCCACGCGACGCATCTCGAACTTTCCGCGCGCCTCCGTTCCGTACAAACTTCCCGTGCGTTCCAGACCGAATCGCATTTCGGGAGTGAGCATGTCCGCGCACGCCGGCCAGTGATCGCGCAACTCGTGGGCGAGTGCCGCCATGCCGGTGATCGACCATGCGGCTCCGAGTCGTGGCAACGAGGTATCGACGTTGTCGACCCGGCGCAGGCCGGCGATCGACACGAGATGTTCGGCGGCCTCTTCGAGTACCGCCCACATCGCAGGCGACACGACGGCAGATCCCCAGTCGCTCACCACGACGGCACGTAGACCTCGAGTCGGCACGGATCCCAAACCGGCTTCCCAACCCTCGACTCGCGGCAGGCTGAGCGGATCGTTGCCCTCGTGACCGTTGCACACGTCGAACCAACGAGCGGTGTCGCGAACGCTGCGCGTGAGACACCCGACGGTGGTGGTGAGGTTCCCGTTTGGAGCGCCGGGCCCACGGGGGATTCGTCCGTAGGTGGATTTCAAACCGACGAGGCCGGTGAATCCGGCGGGAATCCGGATCGATCCACCGCCGTCGCCACCAGTCGCCAGGGTGACGAGACCACCCGCCACTGCGGAGGCACTTCCACCCGACGAACCACCCGGAGTGTGACCGTGTTTCCACGGATTGTGGGTTGCGCCGTGCAACAACGTTCGGGTGAGGTTCACTCCGCCGAATTCGCTCGACGTGGTCTGACCGACCAACACCGCACCAGCACCCTTGGCGCGCTGCAGCATCGTGTCGGTGCTGGTGGCAATGCGATCCTTGAAGACGAGGCTGGCATCGGTATCGGGCCATCCCGCATGTCGCTCGAGTTCCTTGACTCCGATCGGTAATCCGCCGAACGGCAAGGTGGGATCGGATTTGCGGGCAGCGTCGAGTGCTGCTTCGCGATCGAGGAAACAAAAGGCGTTGAGGTCGCTCGCATCGATCGCGTCGTAACACGCTTGCAGTTCCTCGACCGGTGACCGTTCCCCGCGACGGAACGCTTCGACGAGCGATACCGCGTCACCTTGCCACGGAACGTCAGCCACGGCCCCATCGTACGATGCCGTCATCGTTAGCCTGCAAACGATGGATTCACGCGCGTTCCTCGGATTACAGCGCGAATCGCAAACCAGGTTCTCGCTGCAGGTGGAACCGCGCCTGGCAACGAGTGGAAGCTTTCTCTTCGGAGGAGCAGGTCTCGGTGCCGGCGTCGCCGCGCTCGAAGCCGTGACACAGCGCCCGTGCACATGGGCGACGGCGCAGTACCTGTCGTACGCAAAACTCGGTGAGCGGCTAGACATCGACGTCACGGTCGCCGTGGAGGGCAGCAGTGTGACCCAAGCCAGAGCCGTTTGTCGAGTCGGTGATCGAGAGGTGCTCACGGTGAACGCGGCACTCGGCGACAGGAATTTCGACGCCAACGGACAGTTCGTGGAGATGCCGACGACGATTCCGCCCGATGAGTCGCGCCCACGGGTGTTGCGGGCCGCGCATGCGAACTCGATCATGGAGGCGCTCGACATGCGGATAGCCAAGGGTCGCGACCTCGACGATCTCGATGGAACCCCGAGCGACGGTCGAACGATCATGTGGGTCCGAATCAAGTCCCTGGTGGACGGACTCGACGCCCCGGCATTGGGAATCCTCGGCGACTTCGTGCCGATGGCGGCCGGACAGGCCCTCGGTTTGCGAGCGGGAGGGAACAGCCTCGACAACACCATTCGATTTTCACGCCTGGTGGCGACCGACTGGGTACTGCTCGACATTCAAATCGAGTCGGTGCAACGAGGATTCGCCCACGGCACGATCCAAATGTTCGCGCAGAACGGAACGTTGCTCGCCACCGCCAGTCAGAGTTGTATCGCTCGAAAGTGGAAGACTTAGCCCGTGCAGCGACGCGATGGAATGACCGTTCCCTTGCCCGGGCACCTGCACGCCCACGAGAAACAACTTCGGCGACTCGCCGACCTCGGCTACAGCGACATCTGGTCGGCGGAAGCCGACGGCGTCGACGCGTTCACACCGCTGGCAATGGCCGCCGCTTGGGAGCCGCGACTGAGGCTCGGCACGGCGATCGTTCCGGCATACACGCGGACTCCCGCGCTGTTCGCCCAGAGCGTTGCATCGCTCGCCGATGCCGCACCGGGTCGGTTTGCCATCGGCATCGGCTCGTCGAGCAACGTGATCATCGAGCGGTGGAACGGTATCCCGTTCGTGGAGCCGTACAAGAAGGTTCGTGATGTCGTGCGATTCCTGCGGGACGCGTTGAGCGGCGAAAAGGTCACGAAGCAATACGACACGTTCAAGGTGGACGGTTTCCGTCTCGGGGTTCGTCCCGAGGTGAAACCACCGATTCTCGTCGCGGCACTGCGCGAGGGCATGTTGCGACTGGCCGGACGCGAGGCCGACGGTGCGATCATCAATTGGTTGTCGCCCGATGACGTTCGGACGGTAACGAACGTGGTACACGATTCGGCGAGGAAGGCTGGTGCGGATCCGTCGACGAAGGAGATCGTCGCGAGAATATTCGTCTGCCCGAGCGAGAACACCGAGGTCGTGCGAGCAGGCGCCCGATACGCCATCGCCGCCTACCTCAACGTTCCGGTGTACGCCGAATTTCATCGTTGGCTCGGACGCGGTGAGGCGTTGCAAGGCATGTGGGATGCGTGGAAGGCGGGAGACCGCAAGGCTGCGCTCGCGGCGATTCCGGATTCGGTCGTCGACGACCTCGTCGTCCATGGCTCTCCGGCGGAGTGTCGAGCCAAGATCGATCGCTACTTCGCCAACGGGGTGAACACGTCGTCGTTGGCGCTGCTGCAGTTCGACCCGGCGGTCGATTTCTGGTCGGCAGTCGAGTCGCTGGCGCCATCCACCTCGTGAGCACCGCCACACCGGGCGGCAACACGGTCGGCAACACGGTCGGCAACACGGTCGGCTCCGGCGCCACTACGGGAGAAATGCGGGTCGTCGGTCTCGATCCGGACGGCGCCGCCGCTGCCAAGGGCGAAGCGGAGGAACAAGCTCGAACGCAACGAAACCTCGGTTGGCATCTGCTGTGGCGGGCGCTGCTCGACCAGAAAGCCGCGCTGCTCGTTGGTGTGGCAATCGGAATCACGTGGACCGCGGCCAAGGTTGCCGTACCGCAACTCACCAAGGCGGCAATCGACAAGGGCATCGAACGAAACGGTCCGCTCCTCGCGTGGTCGTTGTTCATTGCAGCGGCGGGTGTGGCGACGGGACTGTTGACGGCCGGTCGTCGCTATCTCGCATTCCGCGAAAGTCGATGGACCGAGACGCTGCTACGGGAGCGAATCTTCGCCCACATCCAACGACTCCACATCGGATACCACGATCGAACCCAGACGGGTCAGTTGATGAGTCGAGCGTCGAGCGACCTCCAACAGGTACAGCAATTCGTGGTGATGATTCCCATCACGATGAGCAACGCGGCCCAACTGGTGGCGGTCACCGTGATTCTCTTCGCGACCGACTGGCGGTTGGCCATCGTGGCGTTGGCGCCGCTGCCGTTCATCAACGTTGCCGCAAAACGATTCTCCACGCGGATTCATCCGGCGGTGCTCGCCGTGCAGAACGAACAGGCGCAGTTGGCCAGTGTCGTCGAGGAGAGCGTGTCGGGAGTGCGGGTGGTGAAGGGTCTGGGTACCGAGGGGGTGCAGTACGACAAGTTGCGCAAGGAAGCCGACGACATCAAGGCAGTGTCGTTGCAGGCGGCCGGAATCCGCAGCCGATTCCTGCCGGCCATCGATCTCCTTCCATCGCTCGGTCTCATCGCGGTACTCGGCTACGGCGGTCATCGAGTCGTCAACGGCGATCTCAGCATCGGCGACCTCGTCGCGTTCAACGTGTATCTCACGATGCTGGTGTGGCCATTGCGGAACATCGGGATGATGGTGGCGCTCGGTCAACGCGCGGCTGCGGCGCTCGTTCGAGTGCACGAAGTGTTGTCCACCGAGCCGGAAGTCCGTGACCCTGACCGACCGCGTCAACTGCCGAATCGAAATGGTGCCACGAGTGTCGGCGCCGTCGAGTTCGACGAAGTGGTGTTCGGATACGGCGATGACCACCGGGTGTTGGATGGAGTGACCTTGTCCATCGCGCCGGGGGAGTCGATCGCGTTGGTCGGTGCGACGGGGTCGGGAAAGAGCACGGTCGTACGTTTGCTGCTGCGCTTCTACGACGTGGAGCGTGGACGAATCACCCTGGACGGCATCGACCTGCGTCGACTCAACGTTCGCGAGTTGCGTCGCAACATCGGAGTCGTCTTCGAGGACACCTTCCTGTTCAACGACACCGTCCGCAACAACATCGCATTTGCAAAACCCGACGCAGATACCGCCACGGTGGAACGAGCGGCGAGGCTGGCGGGTGCACACGAGTTCATCGAGCGCCTTCCGCAGGGATACGACACGCCGATTGGTGAACGTGGATTCTCCTTGAGCGGAGGCCAGCGACAACGAGTCGCGATTGCTCGCGCGATCGTCGCCGACCCGCGCGTACTGGTACTGGACGATGCCACCAGTGCCGTGGATCCGAGCAAGGAGCACGAGATTCGCGACGCCATGCAAACCGTGATGGCAGGTCGTACCACGATCGTCATCGCGCATCGACCCGGAACGATTGCGCTCGCCGACCGCATCGTGCTGATTGACGGGGGCCGTGTCGTCGCCGTCGGACAGCACCGTGAACTACTGGACACCTGTGAGCGATATCGGGAGGTCTTGGCGGCGTGGGCCGTGCGCGACGACACCGCCGCCGTGGAGCGTGCCGAGACGAGCCCTCCGTCGCATTCGACCGTGGTGGGCGGCGACTGAATGTTCCAGATGGGTGGCGGTGTCGCGCCGGAGGATCAACTCGATAAGACGCAGACCCGCCGGGTGATGGCGCGGGTGATTCGCATGGCGGCACCGTTCCGTCGCACCGCCTACGCATCACTCGCCTGTGTAGTGGTCACCACCAGTGCGACGTTGGCCGCGCCGGTGCTGGTTCGTCACGGAATCGACGCGGGTATCCGCGCCCGCGACTTGTTCGAACTGAATCTTTCCGTGGGCTTGTATCTCGTCATCACTGCACTTGCGTACACGTTCGGGCGCATGCAGTACGTCTTCCTCAATCGCACCGGGGAATCCTTCCTCCGGGAGCTGCGCCTCAAGGTGTTCGGCGCGATGCAGCGTCAGTCGATGTCGTTCTACGATCGGAACAAAGCCGGAGTACTCGTCGCCCGGATGACCGCCGACATCGAGACGATGGGTGAACTCATCCAGTGGGGTTTGTTGCAATTCCTCGCCAGCGGGTTCCTGGTGGTCTTGGCATTCGTGGTGCTGTTCACGATGTCGTGGCAACTGACCCTGGTGGTGTTGATCGTGTTTCCCGCCATCGTGATTGCCTCCGTCAAGTTTCAACGCGACTCCAACACGGCGTACCTCACCGTCCGTGAGCGAGTCGGACACAATCTCGGAACCCTGCAGGAGGGAATTGCCGCGGTCCGGGTGATCCAGGCGTATGCACAGGAGGATCACCAGATCAAACGATTCGAAAGGTCGAATCGATCCCTGTTCGACAGTCACGTCCGCAGTATCCGGATCAGCACCTGGTACTTCGGTCTCGTCGAATTCTCCGGTGTGATCGCCACCTCGCTCGTGGTGGGAATGGGTGGTTGGTTGGTGCACCGCGGAACCGTATCGCTCGGCACGGTGGTGGCGTTCATCTTGTTGCTGTCGAGTTTGTTCGATCCGGTGCAGCAGTTGTCGCAGTTGTACAACGGCGTTCAATCGGCGGCAGCGGCGCTGCACAAGCTGTTCGCCATTCTCGACGCGGTCCCGGAAGTCGACGAGGCAGCCGATGCGGTGGCCCTTCCCGTTCGTGGGGACCTGGCGGTCCGTGACGTGACGTTCACCTACCAGGGTGGTACGTCACCGGCACTCGTCGATGTGAGTCTCGTCGTTCACGATGGTGAACGAGTCGCCCTCGTCGGGCCGACCGGAGCGGGTAAGAGCACCCTTGCGAAATTGATGGCGCGACTGTACGACCCGAACTTCGGGGAGGTGACCTACGGGGATACCAATCTGAAGTCGGGTACGCACCAGAGCCTTCGGCAACGAATCGTCGTCGTGCCTCAGGAAGGCTTCCTGTTCAACGGCACGATTCGGGACAACGTACGTTTGGCCAGGATCCAATCGACGGATGCACAGGTCGAGTCGGCATTGGATCGGCTCGGGGTTCTTTCACACTTCGAACGGCTACCCGACGGCCTCGACACCGAGGTGCGGGAGCGTGGCACACGGCTGTCCGCCGGCGAACGCCAACTGGTGGCACTCGGACGTGCCGCATTGGTGGACCCTGCCGTGCTCGTGCTCGACGAAGCAACATCGAACCTCGATCCCGGCACGGAAGCCGAGGTCGAGGCTGCGCTCGAGCGGTTGATGCAGGGGCGCACCACGATCGTCGTGGCCCACCGGCTCTCGACGGTGCAACGTGCCGATCGAATCGTGGTCGTCGACGATGCACGAATCTCCGAGGTCGGCACCCACGAGGAACTCATCGCCCGTGGTGGCCACTACGCAACGTTGGCGCGAGCGTGGGAGAAGTCACACATCGTCTAGGCGACGGTGCATCATTGAGGTTGCAAGGTCGACGCTGCGATCGTCACGGAGCGCGGCCTACCTCGCGACGAAGTACTTCGCCCGGGGATGATGGCAGATGATCGCCGACGTCGTCTGTTCCGGCTGGTACTGCCATCCGGTTTCCTCGTTCACCAAGATTCCGATTCGACCCGCTTCAAGCAATTCCGCAACCTTGGCATTGTCCTCGAGATCCGGGCAAGCGGGGTACCCCCACGAGTACCTGCCGCCGCGGTACTGCTGTCGGAAGAGACCGTGCAGATTGGGTCCGTCCTCGCCGACGAATCCCCACTCGGTACGAATGCGGTGGTGCCAGTATTCGGCGAGCGCTTCGGCCATCTCCACTCCCAAGCCGTGCACCGTGAGGTAACGCTGGTATTCGTTCTTGCCGAACAGTTCGGCGGCCGCCTCGCTCACCTTGGCACCCATCGTGACGATGTGGAACGCGGCGTAGTCGACTTCGTCGCTCTCTGCGGGTCGGAAGAAATCGGCGATGCACAGAAAGGGCGGCTCGGTTTGCCGCGGATACGAGAAACGCATTCGCTCTGCTGTGCGTGAGGTATCGGTCCAGATGATCACGTCGTTGCCCGCGGCGTTGGCGGGGAAGTAGCCGTACACCAACTGCGGCACCAGAATGCCACTGGCCTTGGCTCTAGCGAGTTGATCGCGCAGTTCCGGTCGGATGCGAGCCTTGAAGTCCTCGTCGTTCTCGCCCTCGAGTGGGCGGTACTGCCACTGATTGCGAAAGAGCGCGGTCTCGTTCACGTAGTCGGCAATCTCGTCGAGACTGATGCCCTTCACCACTCGCGATCCGACGAACGGCGGCGCAAATATCGCGTTGTCGTCGACCACCTCGGGCGAACGACGCGGTATTTCCGCGGACACTTCGCGAGTCGAGCGCCGTTCGGCGAGCGAACGTCCGGTGGGTATCCGTCCGAAGTCGGGGTCGTCGGTGCCGCCTCGCTTCATCTCCATCAATTTGTCGAGGGTGTGCAAACCTTCGAAGGCGTCTCGTCCGTAGAACACCCGGCCCTGGTACACCTCGCGGAGGTCGCGTTCCACGTAACTGCGAGTGAGGGCCGCACCACCAAGGAGCACCGGAATGTTCGAGAGACCGCTGGTATTGAGTTCCTCCAGGTTCTCGCGCATGATGAGTGTGCTCTTCACCAGGAGACCGCTCATGCCGAGGGCGTCGGCGTCGACCTCCTGCACCTTGGCGATCATTTCGCTGATCGGAATCTTGATACCGATGTTGTGCACCTCGTAGCCGTTGTTCGTGCAGATGATGTCCACCAG
>SXPW01000145.1 GCA_005793785.1 Actinomycetota bacterium
CATCGGCCAGTGGGATCGCCCCGCGTCGATCACCGACCAGCCGAACACCATCGTGAACTCGTTTAACCGCAACTTCCCCAAGCGCAACGACGGCTCGGCAAACACGCTGTCATTCGTCACGAGCCCCGACACGGTGCTGGCACTCGCCTTGGCCGGGCGGTTGGACTTCAACCCCGCCACCGACACGTTGACCGCACCCGACGGCACACAGGTGCGACTGCAAGCACCCGTGGGTGAAGTGTTGCCCGCCAAGGGCTACGACGCCGGCGTGAACACGTTTACCCCGCCGCCGGCCGATGGCTCGGGCGTGACGGTGAGCGTGTCGCCCACCAGCGATCGTCTGCAATTGTTGGAGCCCTTCCCTGCGTGGGACGGCACGGACTACGTGGAGTTGCCCATCCTCATGAAGGCCAAGGGCAAGTGCACCACCGACCACATTTCGGCTGCCGGCAAGTGGCTGAAGTATCGCGGACACCTGGAGAACATCTCGGGCAACTTGTTCATCGGTGTGGTGAATGCATTCGACGATGCCGTGGGTGTGGGGTTGGACATCACCGACGGCCAGCGACGCTCGTTCCCCGAGGTTGCCAAGCGATACAGCGCAGCCGGCATTCGCTGGTGTGCAATCGGCGACCAGAACTACGGCGAAGGATCATCGCGCGAACATGCAGCCATGGAGCCGCGCTACCGCGGTGGCGTGGTGATCTTCGCGCGCTCGTTCGCCCGCATTCACGAAACCAACCTGAAGAAACAGGGCTTGGTGCCGTTGACGTTCGCCGATGGTGCCGTGTACGACAAGATCGGCGAAGGCGACCGCATCAGCGTGCTCGGTTTGCCGCCCGTGCCCGACAAACCAGTGAAGTGTGTGCTGCACAAGGCCGATGGTTCGACCGTTGCCTTCGAAGCCACGCACACGTTCAGCCCCGAACACGTGGAATGGTTCAAAGCCGGCAGTGCGCTGAACATCGTGCGCAAGAAGGTTGGCGGCAAATAGCGCGCGGCTGACGTGGCGAAAGTCCGGCTCTTCGTACACCCCTTCAGTAACCTAAGAGGCGAGATGGCAAAAGTCATTGAAATCGCGGACTCCCATCAGGCAGCCGCCAAGTTAGACAAGGCATTCTGGGCTTCGCAGACTCCGCAGGCTCGGTTACGTCATACGTTTGAACTAAGGCGGCTCAATTATGGAACCGATCGAATTTCCAGTCGACTTCAGCGAATTCTTGAAGTTGCTCAACGCCCATCGCGTTGAATTCCTGCTCATCGGCGGCTTAGCCGTCTCCCATCACGGATATCCGCGCTCAACTTCCGATATGGACGTCTGGGTTGCCCGTAATCGGGCGAATGCTGCGCGACTCGTGACGTGTCTTCGTGAGTTTGGCTTCAACACTCCCGAGATGGTCCCAGAACTATTCGACGACCCAAACCGAATCGTTCGAATGGGCGAAGCTCCCATCCGAATCGAAATCGTGACTCAGATCTCAGGAGTGGAGTTTGAGACTTGCTTTCCCCGAGCCGACTTCCTCGACGTCGACGGCAACGTCATTCGCGTGATCTCGCTCCAAGACTTGCGAGCCAACAAGCGCGCCAGTGGCAGACCCAAGGATCTCGACGATCTTGAGAATCTCCCGGAATGAACTCGTGCTCAATATCTTGGGCGTTCGGGGCATCGACCCGTGCTGCGTTCTTCAGCTAGTCGGCGCAACAGTGGAGCGCCGACTGGTGCCGTAGTCGGACCGTCGGTGGATCCGCGAGGGTCAGTCGGTGCCGGGGCGGCGGGTGAATTCGGCGGTCGGGTCGCCTTTGTAGTTCGACGGCAGCGTGGCGCGGAGTTCGGCGTCGGTGGGTTCGCGAGACTCCCGCGATTCGGGTGGCAGCAAGTTGCTGATGGCCGACATCATACGTTTGGTGTTGTCGTCGGCATAAGCGTCAGCCGCAGATGCGAGCGAGTCACTGGTGTCGCGGCGCAAGGCCACCTCGGGGCCCACCGTGATGGTGACTTTCGGCGGATTCACAACGTTCCACACCAACGGCACCTGCGAATTACGCGGCCACACCTTCTCCGTTCCCCAGATGCCAACCGGAATCACCGGTGCACCCGTGCGCACTGCAAGGCGTGCAGCACCCCACCTACCCTGCAACACCGGGTCGAAGAATGCGCGGCCACGGGGAATGGTGCCCTGCGGCATGATGGCCACCATCTCCCCCGCTTCGAGCGCGGCCTCGGCGGCTTCGAGCGGTGCATCGCTGCCCGTACCACGATCGACCCGAATGCCGCCGAGCGCCGCGGCGAATTGACCGATGACCGGGGCGTCGAACACCTCCTTCTTACCGAGGAAGCGCACCGTGCGCGACGTCTTGCCGACCGTGAGCGACACGGCGAACACGTCGAAATAACTGCGGTGGTTGCCGACGAGGATCGCCGGACCGCTCGCGGGGATGTTCTCCGTGCCGCTGATGGTGAACTTGGCGAACGGAATCAACTCGGGTCGCGCGAAGGTAAGGGCGAGTTTCTGCAATTCGGTACCGATGACCGGCACCTTCGCAACACCGGGTGACACGTCGAGGTTGAGAATCGGCCAGCGTCGCGCCGCGGCGAGCACCTGCAGGCGCGCATCGGGGTTCACGGCGTGCGGATGCCCGACTGCCTCCAACAAGGGCGAGTCGTAGACACTGTCGGTGTAGGCGGAGCACTCTTTGATGGCGACACCGTTGGCGGTGCACCACTCACCCACCGCCGTGAGTTTGCCACCCGACCAGGCGAATCGTCCGTCGAGTTCACCGGAGTACAAGCCGCCCGCGTCGACGGCGAACCGTGTGGCGATGACGTCGTCGAAACCGAGCGAACGGGCGAACTCGTCGATGAAGTCGTAGGGCGTGGTGGTGGCGAGCACGAGTTTGTCGCCGGCTTCGCGATGTTTGTGCAGCAGCTGTCGCGCAAACGGTTGCACCAGTGCGGTGAGCTCGGGAATCGCGTTGCGTGCCGCCTCGCGCACCAGACGCTGCGACTTGCCCTTCATGGCGGTGGCACCCTGACGCGCCAAGAGGATCGACGGCAAGGTTTCACCCACCGTGTTGAATACCCGATAGAGCAACGACTCACCGGGGAACGACTGTGGTACCAGGCGTGCGGCGCGCAGCGACGCGGTAATCACCGGGCCGCTGGCGCCCGACAACAACGTGCGGTCGAGGTCGATGAAGGCGGCCGCGGTCACGGCACGAACGCTACGGCTCCGAGGCGTGTGAGGCGTCGGCGCTGAGTCGAGGCGTGTCAGGCGCCCGCGGGGCGCAACCCGAAGTGGATGCGTGCACCCTGTTGCACCAGCGAGGGTCGAATCTCGCGGTACACCGCGCGGTATCGGTAGAACGGCACTCGCGGGTACAGGTGATGGATCAAGTGGTGGTCCTGCCCGAGCAACAGGATGTTGCTGCCCAACCAACCACGAATCCGGGTGTTGCGGTAGCGGGACGTTTCGCTGAAGTCGTGATGCGGCAACCAGACGAACCACACCTGCAGGATGAGCGCACCAATCTGGGCCGGTAACCACCACAGGAACAACACCTCCACCCCGACACCCGCCACGAACGCAAGCACCAGCAACAGCAGGCAGGCCTGCGTGTAGTAGCGCAGTCCCTTGCGACGAGTCACGAAGAGGCTCGCACCCTTGGCAAGTTTCCCGGGGAGGACCGCCGGCAACTTCGGGCCGATGATGGGTAGCGCGAGGACGTTCTTCAGGATGGTGCTGGCAACCCACCGCGGCACGATGGCTCGACCGGGTCCGGCCATGAAATAGTCGGGGTCGCGATCGGGTTGGTTCGTGTGCGCGTGATGGAGCAGATGCGACGGCGCATACGACACGAAGTTGAGATGCAACGGGATGGCGGCGACGTTGCCGAGCACCTGATCGATCCAGCGAAACTTCGAGTAACGGCCACTCACGTTGCCGTGGTTCGACTCGTGATGAATGGTGTAGAAGCAGTACGCGAGCACACCGTTGACGACCATGCACACCCACAGCGGCAACGAGTTCGACACCCCGAGCACGATGACCGCCACGTATGCCGACGTGAGCGCCGCGAACAGCACGATGGTGGGCCAGGCGAAATCTCCCGAATAACGGCTGGCAATCTCGCGTTCGGACGTCTCAGGCATTTGCCTAGCCTAAACGGCACGGGGTTCAGGGTCTAGCCTTGCGCACGATGACGACGGTGGAACGATCCCCTGCCGACACGAGCACGAGCGGAACCGTACACCTCACCCGCAAGGTGCCGGGGGCCGCAACCGCGGCGGTGCGCTCGTTGGCGAGCGGTCGACGAGTGGTATGGGCGGAGGTGCAGGACACCGTCCACAAGGGTGCGCTCACCTCGGCCGCATCGGGGGTGTTGCGCAATGCGGCGGTGATGGCGCGCGAGAAGCGACTGCCGCTGGTGTTGGCGCTGGCGTCGTCGGGCGCCGAGATTCGCGAGGGAGTGTCCGCGTTGCACGGTTGGGGCGAAGCCGCACGCGAAATCACCGAGTGTTCGGGGGTGGTGCCCACGGTGGCCATCGTCGACGGGCCGGCAGTGTCCGGACCGGCGCTGCTCATCGGCTTGTGCGACATGGTCATCATGACGAACCGATCGTTCGCCTTCGTCTCCGGGCCCACCATGGTGGTGCAGATGACCGGAGTCGAGGTGAGCAACGAGGAGCTCGGCGGCACCGACATCCACTCGAGACAAAGCGGAGTGGCGAACCTCGTCGCCAACGACATGCCACATGCGACGGAACTGCTCGACGAAGTACTGCGGTACCTTCCCGACCACGTCGACGAACTCACTACCACCATCGACTCGGACGATCCCGTCGAACGTCGGTGTCCGGAATTGAATACGTTGCTGCCCGCCTCGCCGACGGGCAGTTACGACGTGCGAAAGGTGATCGAGGCCATCGTCGACGATGGAGCGCACCTCGAATTGCGCGCCGGTTGGGCCAACAACGTGGTCACCACGCTCGCATCCATCGGCGGTCGCGCGGTCGGCATCGTGGCCAATCAGCCGTTGGCGCTGGCGGGCACGCTCGATATCCAGGCGTCGCAAAAGGCGGCACGGTTCGTGGCATTCTGCGACGCGTTCA
Source organism: Actinomycetota bacterium (assembly GCA_005793785.1). Taxonomy (GTDB): domain Bacteria; phylum Actinomycetota; class Acidimicrobiia; order Acidimicrobiales; family Ilumatobacteraceae; genus F1-60-MAGs027. Next base: position 5,111 of record SXPW01000145.1, read on the forward strand.
ACCTGTCGATCGTCACGCTGGTGGACACACCCGGGTTCTATCCGGGCAAGGATCTGGAGTGGCGCGGCATGATTCGTCACGGCGCACAACTGGTGTTCGCCTACGGGCGGGCCACCGTGCCGCGCGTGTGCGTGATCCTGCGCAAGAGCTACGGCGGCGCCTACATCGTCATGGACTCCAAGAAGATGGGCAACGACATCTGTCTGGCGTGGCCCACCGCCGAATTGGCGGTGATGGGCGCCGGGCAGGCCGCGGCCATCCTGCAACGCCGCGCGACGCCCGAGGAACGCGCCGCATTCGAGAAGGACTACGAGGAACGCCTCCTCAATCCGTACGTGGCGGCCGAGCGTGGCTACGTTGACGGTGTGATTACGCCCGAGGAAACACGGGCTGAAGTGGTGGCGGCACTCGACATGTTGTCGAGCAAGCGCGAACGATTTCCACGCCGCAAACACGACAACGGCCCGCTATAAATCGGGTGTGTCATACGGCGCCGATTGCGCCAAGTCGGGTGCCGTAACGACCACGGCAAGTAGCGTGAAGCGTCGGGAGAGGAAGCTCCCGACAACGAGAGACGGAAAGGCCTAACGATGGCTGAAACGATCACCATTATCGACGACCGCACGGGCAAGCAAGTGACCGTGCCCATCAGCGGAGGCGCATTTTCCTCGGCGGCATTGCGTCAACTCGACCCGAAACTGCGAATGTACGACCCCGCATTCCTCTCGACTGCGGCGTGCAAGTCGGC
>SXPW01000146.1 GCA_005793785.1 Actinomycetota bacterium
CATCGAATAGATGCGATAGATCGTGTCGGCTTCGATCGGGAGAGAACCCTCGGTGTCACGCATTCCGTACCTGCGTTGATGGGCCACCTTGCCATGACGCGACACCACTACATGGAAGCCGGGCAATCGACCATCGTCGACGTACTTCTCGAGATGCTCGTCGAGGATGCGTAGTCGCTTGGCGTCGAATCCCGCGTCCGCGGCGCCGATCTCGTTGTGCAGGACGCTCACGATGTGAGCCTACGCTCCAGCCACGAACGCAACTGGGTCGAAACGTCCTTGCGTCGCAATGCCGCGTCGATCGACGCGGTAAGCATTCCTAGCGGGGTGCCCGTGTCGTGACGTGAACAGGAAATCAGTACACCGTTGACCTTGCCCGTACGCGCCATGTTGCCGATGGCGTCACTCAATTGCAATTCTCCTCCAGCCGCCGGCTTGAGATTCGCCAGATGACCAAATACGTCACGACCGAACACGTATCGACCGATGATGACGAGATCGCTCGGCGCATCGACGGCATTCGGTTTCTCGACCACGTCACGAATCCCGACCCTTCCGGTGGCGTCGGGAACTCCTTGTGGGGTGATACATCCATACGCCGACACTTCGTTGCGCGGGACGCGCTTCAGTCCGATGGTCGCTGTTCCGGTGGCGTCATGATCGGCGATGAGGTCTCGCAGGTGGGTGCTGTCGCCCATCAGTTCGTCGGGCAACATCACCGCAAAGGATGCATCACCGACTTGCTCTCGCGCGCACTCGACCGCATGACCCAATCCGCGTGGCGCATCCTGGTACACCACGGTGATTCGGGCTCCACCACTCGCCTTCTCGGCGAACGTCTCGATTGCCGGCTTGGCCCGGTTCGACACCAGAACGATGTGATCGATTCCCGCCCCGAGTGCCTCGTCCACGGTGTGTTGCAACGACGGTGTGTCGAAGACCGGCAACAATTCCTTGGGAACGACCTTCGTCGCCGGAAGAAATCGCGTGCCGAGCCCGGCCGCTGGGATTACGGCTACGCGCACGGGCATTGACTCATCGTAGACTTTGAAGCCCGATGCCCACCTACGTGTACCGATTCGTCGATACCGGCGAGACCATCGAGGTTCGACAGTCCTTCGACGACGCCGCGCTCACCGAAGCACCGCACCCCAGCGACGGCACATTGCGACCGGTCAAGAAGGTGTTCACCCCGGTGGGTGTGACGTTCAAGGGATCCGGCTTCTACAAGACCGACTCGGGTGCGTCCGCGAAGTCGTCCAGCGCCTCGACGACGTCCGCGACGGACTCCTCGACCGGCGGCACCTCTACCGGCGACTCGGGCACCGCGTCGAAGAGCGGCGACTCCGCGTCGAGTGGAGCGTCCACGAGTACCGCCGCGCCGGCGAGCACACCGAGTACCACGTCCACCTGAGCGCCTCTACGCGCGGGTCGTGACCCCCGACCAGGTCGTGGTTTCTGCCGCCAAATCGAGTGGTGCCACGATGGCATCGGTCGCGTACGCACCCCAGTCGGACTCCGGAACCATCCACATGATTTCGAACTCGATGCCGTCGGGGTCGTGACCGTACAGACTCTTTGATACACCGTGATCACTCTCGCCGCGAAGTGCACGGGCATCGACCAGGCGTTGACGAATGGTCGCGAGTTCGTCGATCGTGTCCACCTGCCACGCGAGGTGATAGAGACCTGCTCCGGTCGAGCGGACGGTGGTACCGATTCCGAACAAGCCGAGGTCGTGATGATTGGTGGAGCCGCCAGCCCGCAAGAACACCGCTCGCCCACCAGCGGATTCCTGCACCAGTTCGAAGCCGAGGACCCCGCGATAGAACTCCGCGCTGCGTTGGGCGTCGCTCACGTACAAGACGGCATGGTTGAGTCGGCGAATGTTTGGCACGACTTGATGCTACGAAATCGTTCCTACCAGGCGAACCTACGCACACAGTCGGGCATGCAACGACCGACTCGAATCCTCTGTCACGCGTCCACCTACCGCCGACTCGATCGTCGACTTGCGAGTGATGCCGCGTTTCGGAACGCGGTGCTCGGGTGCGGCGTGGCGCTCAGTGGCGTGTGTTACGTGTTGGCCGTCGTAACGGCCCGCTGACCACCGAGTTTGAAGGTTTGGGGAGCGTCGCCGAGATCACGAACGCACCCCGCTTGCAACCAGAGCGATCACCGCGATGGCGAGGAGCACTCGATACACGATGAAAATGTCGAAATTGTTTCGCGTCGCCAATCGCTGCAACCCCGTGATGGCTAGCCAGCCGGTGACCGTTGCCGCCGCAACGCCGATCAGCATCGCCGTCATCAAGCCGTCGGGAACTCCGTCCACGACGAGTCCGGCGACCTTCCAGATGCCTGCTCCAGCGATGAGCGGTACACCGATGACGAACGACATGCGTACGGCGTCCGCCCGACCGTAACCGAGTGCGCGCATTGCCGAGATGGTGATTCCCGAACGTGACGTTCCGGGATTCAGCGACAGTACTTGTGCCGATCCAATGAGCCAGGCGTCGCGTGCCGAGAGTTGGTCGGCTCGCCGATTCCCCGTACGACGGTCCGCCCACCAGAGGACGGCCGCGAATCCTGCGAGCGAGATCGCCACTGCAACTGGACCACCAAGTCGTTCGGCGATGACATCCTCGAAGAACACCCCCACCAGTGCCGCGGGCACCGCGGTGAGGAGATACAACCAAGCGAGACGCCCATCCGGCGCTGCGAGTCGTTCGGCCGCCGAGCGAAACGGGTGCCGCACCCCTGCGACGATGAGCCGCGACAAGTCTTCGCGCACGGCGATGACCACCGCGAGCAACGTTCCGAGATGCAACGCGGCATCGAACGCAGTGCTCACGGACTCGCTCTCGAGATCTTTCCAACCAAAGAACCAGGGCACGAGTTCCAGATGTCCGCTCGAGGAGATCGGGAAGAACTCCGTGAGCCCTTGCACCACGCCGAGTACGAGGGCGTGCCACCAAGTCATTGTGGAAACGACGCTACTGAACGTTGCGTTCAGGAGCCGCTGATCGTGACGTCGTTGATGACGAGCGACAAGCCCGCGGCGCGCATCGGCAACCAATCGACGTCGTTACCAACGGCCGCGATGTCTTGCAACATGCGCTGGAGGGTTGAGCCGATGGTGAATTCGCGAATCGGTGCTCCCACGGCACCGTTCACGATGGTCATTCCGGATGCGCCGGTCGAGAAGTCGCCGGAGATGGGATTGACACCGCTGTGCAGTCCGGACACCTCCTGGATGAGCACTCCGTCACCGATCTCGGCGATGAGTTCAGCCTGTGACTTCGCCCCGGGCGTCACCTGCATCGCCAGGCACCCGACACCTGGTGAGCCGGCGAATCCTCCGCGCGTGGCATTGCCCGTGCTGGAGGTCTTCATTCGTCGTGCACTGTAGGACGAATGAACGAACATCTGTAATACTCCGTCCTTGATGAGCACGTTGCGTCGTGCCGCCAACCCTTCCCCGTCGATGTCGGTGGCGGTGTAAGCGAGTTTGTTCGTCGGATCGTCCACCAAGGTGAAGAACGGAACCGCGACCTGCTCGCCCAGACGCTCCGCAAAGATGCTGCGACCCTTCGACACGTTCTCACCGTTGAACGCGCTCGACAACACGCTGATGAACTGCGAGGTGACGTACGGATCGAGCACGATGGTGGTTCGCTTGGTGGTCGGTTTCGTGGCCCCGAGCAACCGGGTGGCTCGTTCGGCTGCATCCTTAGCGGCTTTGTCGAGGTCGAAGTCCTTCGGTGAATCGCCGACGGAGAACCCGAACCCGGTCTGGGTCTCGTCTCCATCATCGGCGAGTGTCACGACCGAGACGTAGCACGAGTTTGCTCGGCCACTCGTGCGGATTCCCGTGGTGGTGGCGAACGCCGTCTCACCCCAGCCGTCGTCGTAGTTCGACGACTCACTTCGAACGCGCGAGTCGGCCGCCAATGCGCGGCGCTCCAAGTCCTTGGTGAGATCCACCTTCTTTTCCGTCGCGTAGTTGGCGAGTTCATCGTCCCAGAACTTCTGCGGCACGGGCTCGACACCATCGGGCGTTGCAAGACCGGCGAAATCGTCGGGCGTTCCGAATTGCACGTTGTCGCGCGCCTCGGCCAGGACTTCTGCGATTGCGTCGGCATCGAGCGTGCCCGCGTACGCAGTACCGGTGCGACCGTCCCTGATGACACGGATTCCGACGCCGTCACTCTGGGCCGACACGAAGTGCTCGAGTTCGCCCTCGTACACGCGGATCGACGTTTCACCGCCCCGTCCGACGTACGCCTCGATCTGTTCGCCGGGTTTCGCTTGCGCAACGATGCGATCGGCGATGGCCTGCAGTTCCGGAACTTCGACGTTCACGCCGCGGTGCCGCCGATGGTCAGGCTCTTCACGCGCAACGTCGGCTGACCATCGCCCACGGGAACTCCCTGCCCGTCCTTGCCGCACGTACCCGGATTGCCCATCGCGAAGTCGTTGCCGAGGAGATCGATGTCACGGAGCACTTGTGGGCCATTGCCGATGAGGTTGCCGTCGCGGAGCGGTTCGGTGATCTCACCGTTCTCGATCAGATATGCCTCGGTCATTCCGAAGACGAAGTCACCGCTCGCCGTATCAACCTGTCCGCCTCCCAGTTTGGCGACGTACACACCGTTCTTGGTGTCGCGCACGATCGCATCGGGGTCGTGCGGACCGTTGAGCACGAACGTATTGGTCATACGCACCATCGGAAGATGCTGGTAGCTCTGTCGGCGACCGTTACCGCTCTGGCGACGACCCTCCTTTCGGGCGCGGAGATAGTCCCACATGTAGTCGGTGAGCACACCATCTTGAATCAGAACGTTGCGTTGCGATGGATGACCCTCGTCATCGACACCAATGGCACCCCACTCGGCGGTCATCGTGCCGTCGTCGATGAGCGTCACCAGTGGTGAGGCAACCAACTCACCACGCTTGTCCTTGTACACGCTGGCACCCTTGCTGATGATGTCGGCCTCAAGGCCGTGACCGCAGGCTTCGTGGAACAACACGCCGCCAGAGCCGTGCTTGATCACCACGGGCAGCGAACCCGACGGTGCCGGACGGGCGCTCAATTTGGTGACCGCCTGCTGGGCCGCCGCTCGCGCCAACTCCTCCACATCGTTCTGATCGAACACCTCGAATCCGATGGTGTGACCCAACGACTGGAAACCGGTCTGCATTCCTCCGTCGCCACTGGCAACCGCGCTCACGCGCAGGAGCGTGCGCACCTGCTCGTCCGTGGCGAGAACGCCGTCGCTGTTGGCGATGAGAATGCGCTTGCGTGAATCGCCGTAGCCGGCCGAGACCTGCACGATTGCCTTGTGCACCGCACGTGCCGCCACGTCCACACGTTGGAGGATGGCGACCTTCTCGCGCTTGGTGACCTCGTCCGGCCACTTCTCAACCGTGTTGACGGGGTGTCGCGTCACCGCTCCGAGCGTGACGCTGTTGACTCCCCCGCCACCGCGCGACGCCGCGGCGGCTGCGGCCTCGGCGGCTGCGAGCAAACCCTTCTCGCTGAGGTCGCTCGTGTGCGCGAATCCGGTGGTATCACCCTTCACCACACGAATGCCGGCGCCACGATCGCGACCGCTCGACACCTGTTCGATCTTCCCATCGTCCAGACCGGCGGAGGTGCTGCGTTTGTCCTCCACGAACACCTCGGAGAATTCCGCGCCCGTCGAACGCCCTCGCGCGAGCACTCGTGACAGCACATCGGGTTCCACCAACATCGATTGGACGTTTGACATGCCGAGAGCCTACCGATGGCCACCGCGGCAGCGACGAGCGTACGGCGAGAAATCGCTCGTCGGTAGCATTTTCGCGTGACGCCCGCAACTGCAGAGCCCACGTCGCGCTCGCAACTCGGCGCGACACGCGTACACCGCACCATTTGGTGGAAGGAGGCCCTCATCGTTGCCGTGTTCTACGGCATCTACACGCTCGTTCGAAACATCTTCGGTTCGGCGCTCGTCTCCGGTAGCCAAATCCCGATCGAGGCATTCCTCAACGCGATGCGGGTCATTCGTATCGAACGCGCGCTGGGTCTCTACCACGAGGAAACGATCCAGGAGTGGGTCCTCCCGCACGTCGGGGTGATCAAGTTCTTCAACGTGTACTACGGCACCGCGCACTTCTTCGTCACGCTCGGTGTATTCATTGCCTTGTTCGTCCTCCGACCCGA
>SXPW01000147.1 GCA_005793785.1 Actinomycetota bacterium
GACACCGGGTCGAGCTTCCTTCTCGAATGGAATACGCCTTCATACGGCGGATACCGCCCCGAACGATTCGCAGTGTTGTGGGAGATCGATGGAGGAGCCTTCACCCACACGAGCAGCGTGCCGAGTTACGAAATGCCGCACAGTTGGTTCAGGGCTGGGGCAACGGTAACGTTTTCGATTCGCTCGGACAACGACTCGGAACGTTTGTATTCCGACTGGTCGAATCGCGTGACGATGCAGGTACCCAGCGCTGAATCGACCACGTCTACGACTTCGAGCACCATTGCTTCGTCCGAGTCGAGCGAGGAATCGACAGAGTCGGGCGGCGAGTCAGGCGAGGAGTCGACAGAGAGCGAGGAATCGACGGAGTCGGGCGGCGGGTCAGGCGAGGAGTCGACAGAGGAAGAGACGCCGCTCGTTGGCGACGCCGTGATTCAACAGTTGCAGGCCCAACTTGATGCTGCGACGAGCGCTCCGTTGTGTAGCGACCTTGAGGCGTCGTCAGACTCGGTCGACACGGCGTCGGTCAGCCAAGAACCGGAATTCTCGTGCGAGTCGCTCGCTGGTTTTGCACCTGAAGACCCGACGATCGCCTACGTGATTCCGTGTGCGGACGCCACGCAGGTGTCGATCGATACCGGAGCCCTCAATGGCGCCGGTGCCGCAGTGCCCAACGAGCGATTCACGCTTTCGGTCGGCGACGCCGAAGAATTCACGTTCATCGTGTGGATCGGTGATGAGCCGGTGACCACCGGCAGGGTCGACCGCTCGTGCGTCGACTGCATTTTTGACGGAACCGAAGAGGTCACGACGCAGGACGAAGTCGACGAGACGGCCGAGATTTCGGGCACGGAGGCAGAGTGTGATGCGGTTGCGGGTTACGACCTCAACGCGCGCACCGCCTTTGTGACGCCATGCGAGGCGGCCACGATGGTGCGAATCACGTTTGATGATGCGAATAGTCACACCTCCGACACGCTGACGTCGGGCGGAGGCACGGTGAGTGCCCCGATTCCAACGGCAGATCAGGAAGCAAACTTCTCGTTCGTGGTGTTCGTCGAGTCGCAAGAAGCAACCAGCGGCAGCGTCGGATATCCGCTCGAACCAGAAACCATCACGAATCAATACTCCTGCCCGGTGCAGGCGAGTCTGACAGAAGTCAGCGGAGAGCCCTATGGGCAAGCACGAGCATGGTTCATGCAGGTCGAAACCTGCGACGCAGCCCTCGTAGGACTAACTAGTTTCGCGTATTCCGGATCTCGCTTTGGTCCCCAATTAAGTCGTTCGATGTTTTACGGTATCGCGGACATTCAACGCGTGGTCGTACGGGTTACCGTCGGGGAGCAACTAATTGCCGAGCTCGACGTGCCGGCCGGTCAATCACGTGTCGCTGGCGGCACGTACGATACGACCGAATTTGCGCCTGTCACCGAGCAGTTCTTCGGTGAGTACCTCGCCGAGCCCGACCCAGCGACCGACACCGAAGAAGAGTCGGGCGACGAGTCAGGCGAGACGGTCACCTGCAGCGGCACCTACGAGTCGCGGCAGCTCTCGTTCGAATGCGCGGAGAATTTCCGCGTGATGGTCAATGTGATTGATGAGTCGGGGTACTCAAACATTTTCACCGGGACCAATACTTCGATCTTCGATATCGCCCCGCAATCACCGAGAGTGGTCTGGGCGTATCTCTCCACCAACTCCGGCGTGATCTTGTGGCCGATCACCATCCTCGTGGACGGAATCACCTACGGGGGTGACACCGTCGCTGGCAGCGTAGACGGCTCTGGAACGTTCGAGTTCGGGGTGCCCGTCGGCGACTGCTGCGAGGAAGAAGATATCGGTGGCGGCGAAGAGGAAGAAGAGCCCGACTACTTCGAAGGTGCGCTGCTTCCCGCGGTGGGTGAGCAAGGGCTCATGATGACGTTGCCCAATCCGTACCCATACAGCGAATTCTGGCTCGAGTTGACGTACGAGTGCTCGGAGCAGAACGTGGAGGCACTGCTCATGGCGCCCGACGGCCAGCCAGTCGCGCAATTCGTCGACATGGAGCCGTACAACATCCTTTCCGAAGGCATGTGCGGAGTGTTTCTCAGCGCACCATTTGACGACAGTGGGATGGAGATCTTCGAATTTGCCGTCACGCTGGTCGCCGACACAGATGCTCCAATCGACTACTACGGCACGGCAACCCTGACAGGTGCCGGTGTCATCGGGGACCCCGACTTCCCAGATGAAGAGCCGCTTGAAATCAACTGGGACGACTGGGTGGAGCAGCAAGTATCGGCGCCCAACCACTTCGAAATCACGATTCCCGAAGGTGGCCGCTGGTTCGAGGCACTCGCGCCGACCGGTCAAGACGAGGTTGATTGGTCGTGCGGTGGCGCATGCGCACCATTCGTCGATCCGGAAATCTCACTTCATGACGCCAACGGAGACTTCATTGACGAGGGTAGCTCTGCCGACGAATACGGAGATATGAGCGCGTCGTTGCGGATTTTCTTGCCAGAAGGCGTCTACATCCTTACGGCAACCACGTACGACGTGGAGAATCCGGAAGACGCCGACCCGGAGGCACAGGACTTCTTCACGCTGCGCTTCCGCACCGAACGAAGCCAGGTGCCGACCGTGGTAATCGACGCATCGGGTGAACCGCAGGTGCTTGCTCCGCCACTGCCGGAATCTGAGGAAGGCGCCGAGACGACGACCACGACAACCACGACTGTGCCTGCCCTGCCCGAGCAAGAGCAGATCATCGAAGCCGTGCTCGAGCCCGTCGGTGTAATTGTGGTACAAGTCGACGAGCCAAAGATCGAACTGCAGACGCCACCCCCTGCATACGTCTTGCCGGTGGTGGAGTTGCAACGCAGCAGCGAGCCAGCCGCATCGCCAGCCTCCGAAACCGAACCGACGACGATGCCAAGCGTTGCGATTCCAGCGGGTATCACCGAGATCGTCTGCGACAGCGAGTGCTTGACGGCAATCAGTGATGCAGCGGAAGTCGTCGACGGTGCAATTGAGATCCAGGTCGGCAACGAGGTGATACTCGTTGACGCCGGAATGCGCGAGGTGACCATTCCGCTCACCCCGCGAGCCCGCCAGATTCGCGTCACGGTCACGCCGGCCGACGGCGGCGAACCGGTGGTGCTCGAGCGCAGTGTCTTCGTGCTGTCGCCGAGCAACGTGCCATTGAAGCCCGGCCCGACGTTCACCTCTGGTGCGCGAGTCACAGAGTCAAGTTCCGGCGCGACCGGCGACCGTTCTGCGGTTCCATTGGTAGTTGCCGCGATTATCGTGGCTCTCGGCGCAGCAATCATGATTCGTCGCCGAGGGGTTCGCCCAACGAATTAACGAGGATCAATCGTGTGGCACCGTCGACTTTCGGCGCTCGTGTCGAGCATCATGCTCGTCGCGAGCGCCGCGAGTTGTTCGGGTGGCGGTGACTCGGCACCAGAACTCGCCACGCCGGTTGCGACCACACTGCGCCCGACGCCCGACGGCTACTCGTTCCCGAATTTTCCGGCGTCGGCGTCGAAGGTCGAACTCGCGGCCAACGACCTGTTCGAGATGTTCGGGGCGGAGGCGTGCGTTGACGGCGTGACCACACCCTGCAAAGCCACGGCCGAAGCAGCGGCGTGGGCACGCATGGTGAACCAGGCGCGCATCTCCGGGCACTGCGAGGGGCTCGTGGCGGAGGCGTCGTTGCGATTCAACCTGAAGATGAACCCACCGACGTTCGAGTTGGCGAACGACGCGGTGACGACGAGGGGCATCATCAGAAAGTTCGCCACGCAGTTCTTGCCCGAGGTGCAAGACGAACGCGACGAGTGGGCGGGCCGGTCGCTGCGCCAGATCGTGAATGCGCTCGGTAGTGCGTTCTCCACCGGCGCGACACCCTTCGTACTCGGCCTGTACACGCCGCGCGGCGGCCATGCCGTGTTGCCTTACGCGGTGGAGTTCGAGAGCCCCGACGTGGCGATCGTGCGCATCTACGACTCCAACTGGCCAGGCAAGAACCGCTATGTGAGGATGGATCTCGCCAAGAACGAGTGGATGTTTTCGTTCGCCGGCCCCGACCCCGCCACTGATACCTCACCCTGGACCGGCACTGCGGGCGACATAGATCTCGCGTCGAATGAAACCCGTGCGAATTCAAAATGTCCGTTCTGCGGCGAAGGTGGCGACACGCTCAACTCGTTCATCGTCGTGCGCGCGGCCGACGACGACTGGAGCGTCACTGCTGACGCGGTGGAGTACACGGCGGACAGTTCGGTACGCAGCAGTGCAGTGCAGGTGCGACCAGTGCTCAACGGAAACGTTCGGACGCCCGGCGCGGCAGCAGCAAGCGGCACAGGCGTGGCAGTGGCTGGTGGTGCAGTTCCTACCGCGCAAGACGAGGACGATGCGTTCGCAATCGCCGAGCAGCGCCGATTCTTGGTGATCGGTGGATTCGAATACGCCGAGATATTCCGCCTTGAGCGAATCGCGCAGGGCGGTGAGAGCATGGAGACTGAGCCGGGCTCCGAGAAGCCGTCGAGTGGCTCGGGTGCCGCCGAAGCCCGCGACTTCGTAGTGTCGGTACGCAGCACGAAGAACTTCACGCTCAACTTGAAGGCCCAGGCTTCGGCGTTCATCGTGCAAGAAGGTGCGGTGAGCCAGGTGGTCAATTCCGGCGACACCACCGCGACGGTGGTGGTCGAGGAAAAAGTAATTTCGACGAGCGGTAGTGATACGTCGATTACGGTCGCAGCTGCCGATGTCGTTGTGGCGGCATCAGGTGGTGATGCGAGAGTGACGGTGGGAGTCACCGAGCTCACCGCAGTCGTCACTGCAGAAACAGGTCAATCAGTCAGTGTGACCGCCACGGCTGCGACTCCGCAGGCAGCAGTGCAGATTGCCCAGACTGAGTCGGGGTCATCTGCGGTAATCACCACGAAGAGTCGTGCTGAGGAGGTTCAGGTCACTGAGATTTCTTCCAACGGCAGTACCACGGTGCGACCCTCGTCGGAGGGTTTCGACCTGAACTCCACGCAGGTCGTCGTGCCGCCTGTGCTCGAAATGGTGGCCCTCAAGGATTCGCTACCGCCCATCGAAGAGCGCAGCGTGAACAACCCGAACTACACCGTGGACAATCAGTTCGTCGCCAGTTCAGTCGAAGTAGTGAACCGCGATGGCTCGGTTGACACCACCACGACGGTGCAGGTGTTGGCACAAGCCCTGGAGACGATAGTGCCGGTTGCGACGTCAGTGGCACCAACGACGTCGCCACAAGTTGCCACGGACGCAACGGACACCGCGCAAGCCGCGACAACAACACTGGCTCCGACGACTACGACGACCACGACGACGGTGCGACCGACGACCACGACGGTGCGCCCGACGACCACGACGACGGTGCGTCCTACGACCACGACGACGGTGCGTCCGACGACGACAACAGTTCGTCGACCCACCACCACTATCAAGACGACGGTGCCTCCGACCACGACGACCACGGTGCCTCCGACCACGACCACGACCACGACCACGGTGCCTCCGACCACGACCACGGTGCCTCCGACCACGACCACGACAACGACGACAACGACTGTTCCGCCGTCACCGACGACGTACTCCGTTTCCTACAACGCGAACTCTGCGACGTCAGGATCGGCTCCATTTGACGGCACCGCCTACGCGAGCGGCGCGACGGCGACGGTGGCAGGCAACACGGGGTCTTTGGCGAAAACCGGTTACTCATTCGGTGGGTGGTGTACGACGCAGCCGGCGGCGGGAACGGCATGCGGTGGAACCTCGCGTGCCGTCGCATCAACCTTTTCGATTTCTTCCGACATCACGTTGTACGCGGTGTGGACGGCGGACACGTTGTCGGTGACTACCGACGAGCAGGGCGGCAGCGCAATCGCCAATACCTCGACCGCCACGGGTGCGTCGATGAACTCGCCGGGCACCCCGACGCGCAGCGGCTACACCTTCGCCGGGTGGTTCACGGCGTCGAGCGGCGGGTCGGCGATCAGCTTCCCGTACGCGCACGGCCAGACCGCGAACTTCACGCTGTACGCCCAGTGGACTGCCGACACCTATTCGGTGTCGTACGACGGCAACACGAGCGAAGGTGGTTCGGCACCGGCGAGCCAAACCAAGACCTACGCAGTCGATCTGACGTTGCGCACGAATTCGGGGTCGTTGACCAAGTCCGGGTACACCTTCGATGGGTGGTGCACGACGCAACCAGCGGCGGGCGCGGCGTGCGGTGGCACGTCGTATGCGGCGGGCGCGACGTATTCGACGAATGTGGCGGCGACTCTGTATGCGGTATGGACGTCGCTCACGGCGCGAACAATCTCCATCGACTCAGGTTCGTATTCGGTGACCTACAACCGCTACGCAACCGCACCAACGCTCACGAGCACCGCATCGGCGGGCTCGGGCGACAAGACCTACTCCAGCAGCACGACAAGCGTGTGCACCGTCGGAGCCTCCACCGGCGCCGTTGCTTTCGTCACCGCCGGCACGTGCACTCTGCAGGCAGCAATCGCAAGTGACGGCGTGTATGCGTCGGTGAATTCTGCGACCATCTCGATAAGCGTCACCTACGCCATCGGCGACACCGGTCCGGCCGGCGGCAAGATCTTCATCCTCCCGACGACCGTCGGAAACTCGACCGGCAAGTACTTCGAGGCAGCGCTCGGCACGTGGTACTCGGGCAGCGACATCAACCGTGCGTGGTGCCACACCTCGAACACGCTCGTTGGCGGTGCGTCGGGCACCGCAATCGGCAACGGTGAGGCGAACACCACTGCGGTCGCAGCCTTCTGCACGTCGGGCGCCGCGTGGGAGGCGGCGGCGTACGCGGTGAACGGATACGACGACTGGTTCCTTCCGTCGCAGGCCGAGCTGCAACAGCTCTATGCACGTCGGGCGAGTGTCGGTGGGTTCGTCACGTTGAGTCAGTGCTGCGGCGGCGCTCCAGGCACGACCACCATCTCCTATTGGTCGTCAAGCGAAGTCGCAAGTAACCAAGCAATCCCGGTGCACTTCGGCGAAGGCATCTTTGGAGGAGGCGGAGACAATTACGGCAAGATTTACGGCTTCAATGTGCGGCCGGTGCGGATGTTCTCTCCGATTGGTTGATCAACCGATTCAACCGCGCGGTTGTAGAGCGTCGTTGAATCGTACGAACAAGTCGATGTACGACCTCGGGGAGATGTCCGAGGCACCAGCCAAAGTCAGCGTCGTGAGACCCACAGGGAATGCAAGAAATACCCGGGCGATGAGTCGTGCGTCGAGGTTCGAGTCAATCAGACCGTTTCGCATCGCCTGTTGGACGATTTCCTCGTACTGCAGGAGCAACCGGTCAACCTGCAACTGAAGTGAATCCTTGGCGTCATCGTCTCGCCAAGCGCTTCGCAGGGCTTCGAGCAAGATTCGTTGAGCGTCAGTTGGTGAGGAGTCGGCTGCCCCCCGCGGCCCGAGAGCGGCAATGAGCATCAGCCAGTGGCCTGACTGGAATCCCGTCGCCACCTGCGCCTTTTCGGTTGAGAGGTATTGAGAATTCGTTTGGCGCTGGTTCTCCAGCGCAAACTCCAACGCAGCCGTGAAGAGAACCGACTTGTTTTCGAACCAGTTGTAGATGGCTCCAACAGTCATGTCGGCACGGGTCGCAATGTCGACGAGACGGGCATGTTCGTAACCCCGCTCCGCTATCTCGGAAATCGCGGCCCGAAGCAGAATCTCTCGGCTCGCAACCGACCACGGACGACGATCGCGGCCGTCGATATTGACGACGTTGCCCGAGTCCCTTGCCATCTTCACCATTCTGGCAGCGTCGAGGCGGTACCGTAAAAGTGCAGAGGTCCTCAGGGACCATGCTCCCGTAGCTCAGTTGGATAGAGCGACGGTTTCCTAAACCGCAGGTCGTAGGTTCGATTCCTACCGGGGGCGCCATCCGAGACGGTTCCGTCCACATGCATGGTGACGAATCAGGGCTGGTACTTCTCGTCGTCGTCGAGCCAGCGCGGATTCGCTACGTACACCTTGGCGCGAATCGACGGCTGCAAGGCGGAAACGAGACCCTGAAGATCGTCATCGAAGACACCCATTCGAATCGCGCGAGCCAACGAGTGGTCGTCCGGGAAGCCGAGCGAGGCAAGTAATCGTCGGTGCTCTGTCCGATGTTCGGCATGCACGGGAAGTTCGCGAGCGATGATGTCGAGTGCGTTCAACGCCACCCGAATGTCGAATTGTCGACGTCGTGAGTCTGGCATCGACTCTGCCCTGGCCCACCACTCCCTGACGGACCGCAAAATTTCGACCATCGACGGGCGATCATGCGGGGCGCTCACGCCATGGCTCCAGCAAGTAGCCCGAGGACGTCCCATTCGTTCTCGCTGACTCGACGACCAAGAATCGCGAGTTCGTGGCTATTGACGAGTCCATGGAGATGGGTTTGTGCCTGCATTATGCAGATGAGTCCCCACTTCAGGGTTCCAAGCACCTCCCACCACCGCAACTCCTCGAGCGTCACCATGGGGGCATCACTCAGCAAGTTGTAGTGGGAGAGGAGTTCCTCACGGGTGCACAGACCACCGGCTGCCAGAGGTGATCCGAATCGCCACGCCCGAACGCACATCCAGCCCAGATCTTCCACTGGATTTCCCAAGTGGCTGAGCTCCCAATCGAGTACGCCAGTCAGACCATTTTCATCAACGAGGAGATTGCCGAGTCGGAAGTCGCCGTGTACGAGCACCTGTGAGCGTGGTGTCGGCCGATGCAACTCGAGCCATCGAAGTGCGACTTCAAATGCTGGATGTGGGTCACCAAGGGCGTCGAGCAGAGCACGCATCGACTCGACTTGATCTTGATGTCCCCATTCCGAGAGCTCGTCGATGGGCGTCGAGTGGATACGAGTTGCGGCCGATGCGAGTTGCTCCGGAAGCACGGCTCGCGCACGAGCGAATGGTTCGTCGCGAAGAATCTTCCTGGCGATCGACTCCCCACGAATTCGCCGTACGACCAGGAAAGGTCGCTCCAGAGCGTCGCTCCGTGAGCCGTCGACGACGACTTGTGGTACGGGTACTCCGCTTAGGGCTGCCAACGTAATTGCGCGCAATTCGAGATCGATTCGGGTGACGGCTCCCCTGCGGAGTCGCTGCAAAATCAACTCCTCGCCCCCGATGGTGAAGAGCCAGGTCTCGCGGGACGCGCCGCCGGATAGCCGTTCGAGCGTGTCGACGCGTGCGCCGTCGAACAGATCCGAGAGCCGACGGGCGAGAGCCGCGTCGTGAATCACTCGAAGTGTCTACTCGGCGATTCCAACGGGTTGGGAATCGATGATTTGGTCGAGGTATTCGCTCATTCCGTATCCGATACGACCCGCATGTTTGCCTTCGGTCATTCGCCATTGCGTCATGCCTTCGCTGATACGGGTATGCAGCCAGTTGCCGGCGGAATCCTGACGCCGATTTCGCAATGGGATGAGACTCTGCACGACGCCCTCGAACGACCAGGTACGTTCGGACGAACTACTAGTCAAAGTTCCCGTGACTCGTTCGTGAAAGTGTTCCGAGGAATGCGTGACCGTCGAAATCTTCACATCGTCGCACAGATGGATATTCCCGTCGTCCCAGACGAATCCACCACGTGTGCCCGCGGAATCCTTCCGCGCGACTCGGCTCGCCATGAATCCAAGATCGTCGCCGAAGTTCGCCGTGAGCCATCGGTAGTACCACGGCGCCTGCCAGAAGCGGGGACCCCACGAATGGTCGCGGAGCCCGAAACCCGAGACATGGAATTCTTCACCTCCGACATGCAGTGAACCGCTTCCACTTACGAGTTGTTCGTAGTGCCCACGAGCGAACTGCTCCTCGGGTCGTTCGTGGGGTTCCTCCGGCTCACCACCAAACATGCTCAGCCGACCCTTACCCCGAAAATCCAAGTGAACGGAACACTCGACGAATGGATTCGACTTGAATGCCTCCTTCGGATTGGACATTTGGTAAGGGTCGTTCAGCATGAGGACCTTGCCGTCGAACGCAACACTCAAATGTTCGAACGGCGTATGCATCGTCCAAGTAAGTCCACCCGCGTCCAGAGCATCGTTGTTGTCGATCTTGGGTCGATTGAACATGAATCCGACGCGGCCATCGGGTAGGTAGATGCAGACCGTCATCTCGGCGTGGCCCTCGTTGGCACGGTTACCCATGCGCAACCAAACACCAACCTTGGAAGAGTGATCGAAGCAATTGATGTACATGCTCTCGTTGAAATTCGATTCAGGTCCGAGCGGGTGCATGTATTCGTCGGACTCCAAAAGTCGAACACGCATCGCGCTACCCCCGTTGGGCAGAGCATAGGTGACGCGCGGCGAGGCCGTTGACTCGACCCCGTCGAGCCGTGTGCAACGACGCACGTTGTCTAGTGTTCTGGCAGTTCCACAGATGTACCAGCCGACCTCAGAATCATTGAAGACCCACCCGCTACCACGGTGGTTTGACGATGCAAAATTCGGCATCTTCAGTCACTGGACGGTCAGTTCGGTGCCGTCGTTTGCGACGATGGGACTCGACCCGTTTGCGTTGATGCGCGAAGAGGGTGAGAAGGCGGCGTTCGCCAAGACCCCCTATGCGGAGTGGTACCAGAACGCCATCGCCATCGAAGGATCTCCGGCTGCGGAGTATCACAAGACGGTACTCGGCGCCCCCGATTACGGCACGTTCGTCGACGAATTCTTCGCCCGAGCACGAGACTGGAACGTCGACTCGTGGCGGGAACTCCTGCGTCGCTCAGGGGCGCGGTATCTCGTGGCGGTGACGAAACATCACGACGGCGCGTTGATGTGGCCCTCGTCAACGGTCAATCCGCGACACGGGCACCGCTGGCAGTCCGACCGTGACCTGATTGGTGAACTTGCCGCGGCGGTTCGGAGCATCGGAATGCGATTCGGCACGTACTACTCCGGCGGCCTCGACTGGTCGTTTCAAGGTGTCGGTATCGACAGCGTTGCATCATTGTTCGCCGCGATTCCGCAGGATGACGGCTATTCGGCCTATGTCGAGGCGCACTGGCGAGAACTCATCACTCGATACCAGCCCGACGTGATGTGGCATGACATCGGTCATCCGAGGGGAACCGCTGGCGCCGTTCAGCTCATCGCAGACTTCTACAACAGCAATCCCGAAGGTGTGGTGAACGATCGGTACGACATCATCGGCGTGATGAGCGGCAGCAGTCACGCCGATTTCTCTACTCCGGA